>CBFHBH010000397.1:0-2492 GCA_965653735.1 uncultured Flavobacterium sp.
TTCTCTTGAAAATGATAATTTAACACTGGGTTTACGAACAGGTAGCAGTAATCATGTTGCAGAAGATGGTATGGTTGTTGTTAGCTACAAAACAGGTAATTTATTATTAATAGAATCCTTTGATTAGACATGAAAAATATATTTAAAATCTTAATCCTACTTATTGGTTTATCTGTAAATGCACAAGAAAATCTAACTTTTGAACAATCACTTTCAAAAGCTCAAACGGAACATAAAAACGTAATGCTCTTCTTTTCTGGTTCAGACTGGTGTGCACCTTGTGTAAAATTTAAAAAACAATTTGTTTTAACAGATGCTTTTAAATCTTTTGCTGAAAGTAATTTAGTTGTTTACAATGCTGATTTTCCGCGTCAGAAAAAGAATCAGTTACCAAAAGAAATTGCGGTAGAAAATGGAAAACTTGCTGATAAATACAATTCTAAAGGTTATTTCCCTATGATTTTGCTTTTAAATAACAAAGGAGATGTTATCAAAAAATGGGAACAACTTCCCACTGAAACCTTAGAACAGTTTATTGATAAGCTGAAATCATAATGCTTTTAAAAAAAGTTGAGAAATTAATGGGAAATCGATTTGAGATTTCTGTAATTGGACCTGATGAAAATTGGTGTTCTGATAAAATTAATTTAGCAATAGATGAAATAAAACGCATCGAGAAACTATTAACCACGTTTTCAAACGAAAGTATAACTTATCAAATTAATGAAAATGCTGGTATAAAACCAGTTATTGTTCCAGATGAAGTTTTTAATCTAATTCAACGTTGTCAAATGATTTCTCAAATGACTCAAGGCGCTTTTGATATAAGTTATGGAGGATTAGATAAAAAATTCTGGAATTTTGATAACAAAATGACTACCCTTCCTGATCCTGAACTGGCTAAAAAATCCGTTGCTTTAATCAATGGCTAAAAAAAAACTTATTGAAAACGGAGTCGAAAATGGCATAGTAAACGCTTCTGGGGATTTATCAGCCTGGGGATATCAGGAAAATGGAAAACCTTGGACGATTGGTGTAGCCGACCCCAATCATCGTAACGAAATTTTTTCTACATTTAATATCACAAATAATGCTGTTGCCACTTCAGGCAATTATGAAAAATTTGTACTAATTGGCAATAAAAAATATTC
Organism: uncultured Flavobacterium sp.; assembly: GCA_965653735.1. Lineage (GTDB taxonomy): Bacteria > Bacteroidota > Bacteroidia > Flavobacteriales > Flavobacteriaceae > Flavobacterium. Next base: position 1,152 of record CBFHBH010000397.1, read on the forward strand.
CCATACTATAGATCCTAAAACAGGTTATCCAGTCAGAGGTATAAAAAGTGTGACGATAATAGCGCAGAATGCTGAAATTGCAGATGCTTTAGCCACACCCGTTACTGTTATGGGTATTGAGGTGGGAATGGATTTTATTAATCAATTAAAACACATTGGTTGTATTATAATTGATGATAACGATAAAAAATATTTTTCTAAAAACATAAACCTAACCTAGAAATCGATGAAATCCATTGCTTGCCTATTATTTTTACTTGGAGTCAGCTGTACTTCGGTAAAAGAATACGAAAAATCAAAAAGAAATGACTCTGATATGGCGTTGACTTCAAAAAAAACCGAGAAGTTTGAAAACACTTTTCAGCTTTATCGCGAAGCGAGTTCTGGGGCAAACGGAGGTAAAACTGGTGGTGGCTGTGGCTGTAATTAATTTTTTTGAAATATGAAAAAGAGAATCATTACAGCATCATTACTAGCTTTTATTTTTAGCAACCAAAGTAAAGGTCAAAATACAGTTCAGGATAGTTCAGCTTATAAAAAGCAAAAATTAAAAATTGAAGAGGTTAATTTTATCTCGAGTTATTATACTCAGGATGGAAACAATTCGGCTGTTACAGGAGGTGTTGGGACTGAAAAGTTAAATGATATAGCTACAACTATAGATGTACACATTTCAAAATACGACAAAAACAATCACAAACATAGTTTAGTAGCAGAAATAGGTGTTGACAGTTACACTTCTGCTTCATCAGATAAAATAGATCCAAATACAGTTACTTCTGCATCTTATCAAGACGTTAGAATATACCCATCATTTAACTATGCCTTTGAAAATGAAGAAAAGAACTATAGCTTAAACGCAGGTCTTTCAGGTTCTGTTGAGTTTGATTATACATCAATTGGTGTAAATGCTGGTTTTACAAAGCTTTCTAAAGATAGGAACAGAGAGTTTTCGGTTAAAGGAATGGCCTTTTTTGACACATGGAAAGTAATTCTTCCAATGGAACTAAGGAATAATCCATCAGATAACGAAGCAAATCATTTGGATAGTAAACCAAGAACTTCTTACAATTTAGGTCTTGCTTTTTCGCAAGTAATAAACAAAGAATTTCAAATAGCATTCTTAACTGATTTAGGCTACCAACAAGGACTTTTGGCAACTAAATTCAATCGCGTGTATTTGGAAACTGGAGAGGTGAAATCTGAAAAACTTCCTGATACAAGAGTTAAAATTCCTTTTGGTGTTCGTGCTAATTATTTCTTGGGAGACAACATAGTCTTAAGAAGCTATTATCGCTACTATTGGGACGATTGGGGAATTAATTCTCACACAATAAGTTT
>CBFHBH010000398.1:0-2491 GCA_965653735.1 uncultured Flavobacterium sp.
ATAAGATACACTGGAATAGTTAATAGCGTCGGTGAATTTTCCTTTGATGGAAAGCTGCCGGTCGAAGTATCCGCTGTGGATAAGGCGGTTGAAGGCGAAAGCAAAGGCATTAGTAACGACTTAGGATGAAGATATTAGTAACAGGAGGTTTAGGATTTATAGGTTCTCATACAGTTGTTGAATTGCAAAATGGAGGTTTTGATGTAGTTGTAATCGATAATTTATCAAACTCTTCGATTGATGTTTTACAAGGAATTGAGAATATTACCGGAAAGAAACCGCATTTTGAAAATATCGATTTACGAGATAAAAAATCGGTTCAAGATTTTTTCATAAAACATAACAATATATCAGGGGTTATACATTTTGCTGCAAGTAAGGCTGTGGGAGAAAGTGTTGAAAATCCATTGTTATATTATGAAAACAACATAAATGCGTTGGTTTATCTGTTGCAAGAATTAAAAGATAAATCAGAAGCGTGTTTTATTTTTAGTTCGTCTTGTACAGTTTATGGTCAAGCTAAAGTTATGCCTATTACAGAAAATGCTCCTGTTCAATCTGCAATGTCTCCTTATGGAAATACAAAGCAAATAGGAGAGGAAATAATTACTGACGTAGCTAAAGTGTCAGCTATAAAAGCTATTTTATTGAGATATTTTAATCCAATTGGTGCTCATTCTTCTTCAGAAATTGGTGAATTGCCTTTAGGGGTTCCTCAAAATTTAGTTCCTTTTATTACACAAACTGCAATTGGTTTACGTAATGAATTGTCAGTTTTTGGGAGTGATTATCCAACACCGGATGGAACTGCAATCCGAGATTATATTCATGTGGTTGATTTGGCTAAAGCACACGTTGTAGCTTTAAAAAGATTGATTGAAAAAAAGAATCTAGAAAGCGTTGAAACTTTTAATATTGGGACAGGGAAAGGTAGTTCTGTTTTAGAAGTGATTACTACTTTTGAAAAAGTGACTAATCAAAAATTGCCATATAAAATTGTTGGAAGAAGAGAAGGTGATGTAGTAGAAGCTTATGCAGACACTAAAAAGGCAAATACAATTTTAGGTTGGGAAGCAAAATTATCTCTTGAAGAAGCTTTGGAAAATGCTTGGAAGTGGGAGCAAAAGATTAGAAATAAGATATAATTAAAAAAACCGAGCATTGCTCGGTTTTTTTATTTTTGAAAAGTTGTTAAAAATTATTTTTTAACTTCTTCTTTAACTTCTTCAGTAGCTGGAGCAGTTGCAGCAGCTGAATCAACAGCAACAGCAGCAGTATCTACAGTTGTAGCAGCTGAATCAACAGCAACAGCAGCAGTATCTACAGTTTCAGCAGTAGCGTCAGTAGCAGTTTCATTGTTTTTGCAAGATGTCATTAAAGCAGCTACGAAAGCTAAGCTTAAAATTGTTTTTTTCATTTTCGTTGTAAATTAGAATTAATAATAATAATATTTTCGGGCGCAAAACTATAAAAATATCTTTTAGAAAAAAATTTTTTTTGCTTTTTAATGAAAAAATATTTCAAAACTTCTTTAAAATCAAGTGAATAGTAATAAAAAAATCTGCGCCAAGGCAGATTTTAATTTTTATTGAATGTGAAAGAATTATTTTTTTACTTCTTCTTTCACTTCTTTTGCAGCTTCTTCTACTTTAGCAGCACCAGCTGCAGCAGCGTCTTTAGCAGCGTCTTTTACTTCTGTTGCAGCAGAATCCATAGTTGCGGCAGCAGAATCAACAGCTTCTGTCATTTCAGTTCCAACTGCATCAGCAGCTTCTGCAGCCTCGTCTTGAGTTTTTTCTTTGCAAGATGTCATTAAAGCAGCTACGAAAGCTAAGCATAAAATTGTTTTTTTCATTTTTTGGTAGGTTTTAGAATTAATAATGTATCTATTTAACGCAAATATTAAATAAAATATTCCATAATTCCAAATATTTTTGCAATTATGCAGAAATTGATAAGGGATCGGTTAAAACATTACATTATAAAACTAATTCGTGGTAAAGTTTCTCGAAAGTTTTGTCTAATTCAAAGCTAAATCCTGGGTGTGGCCTTGAGATTTGAATACTGGAGCTTCGTACTGCTGTAAGCCAACGAAAACGTTCTGCAACATCTAATTGTGCAATTGGTCCTCCATCTGGACTTCCTGCGCATATTTTGCTAAAAGAAAACATATTTTCTTCCAACTGTTCTAAATCGAACTCCATGCACAGCATCCTAATTTTATCCGACGGAATAACATATTCCATACGAAGGTATTTCTTTTGTTTACAGAAAAGAAGCAGTCCTACGTTTAGAAATTCTTCGCGTTCTACCCTTGGTACAACTCGAATTACTGCATATTCATATAAGTACTTTTCGGGCATCTTGGGCTTGTTTTAAGAATAAATCGGCATTTTGTAAACGGGTCATCAAAAACTGAAAATAAACGTTTCGGATTGCTTCCGGAGTAATGGAATGGTCTTCCCAAAGTAACCAATCTTCAGGAATTAGT
>CBFHBH010000399.1:0-2488 GCA_965653735.1 uncultured Flavobacterium sp.
TGAGCAAAACATTCAAATTCAAGAAAACTCTTTAAGTGTTTTTTCTGGTAGTTTTCCCTCTGAAAAAACTAGAATTGAAAAATTAAATACCATTATTACTGAAGCAAATTTATTAGTAGGTATTCCGTCTCAATTGCTTCAAAAAAGACCTGATGTTAAAAGTGCAGAATTGGCTTTAGATGCCGCTAATGCAAAAGTTGGAATTACAAAATCTAATTTTTACCCCACATTAAATATTACAGCAATTGGAGGGGTGAATTCTTTTGAAGCAGATAATTGGTTTAGTATTCCCGCATCATTGTTTGCAAATTTAGCTGGTAGTTTAACAGCTCCTATTCTTAATAGCAAAAAAATTAGAACACAATATGAAGTCTCAAAGCTAGAAAGGGAACAAGCTGTCGATCAATTTAGACAAACTGTAATGGTTGCAGTAGGAGAGGTAAGCAATGCCTTAGTCAGTATTGATAAGTTAAAATTGCAATACGATCTTGCTAATGAAAGACAACTAAAATTAAAAAGTGCTCTCAAAAGTGCAACGATGTTGTTTAAAAGTGGGATGGCAACTTATCTAGAAGTGATTATTGCTCAAAGTAATTTGTTACAAGCTGAATTGGAATTTGTGACAATTAAAAAAGATTTACTATCAGCGAATGTTGATTTATATAGAGCTTTAGGTGGTGGCTGGAATTAATTGATTATTAATTTATTAAAATTAAAAAAAATATGAAAAACAACCAAACAAAGGACCTTGAGGATTTTATTTTAAACCTTGTAATTGTAGTTGCTTTTATAGCGATTGCATCGATGAGTTTAGTTTATTTGATTTGATAAAAATTGATAAATCATGGTTTATGCATTTTTGTATTTAATATCATTACTCCCTTTTAGGATATTATATTTTTTTTCTGATTTGACTTCGTTTATATTATTTTATATAATTCGATATAGAAGGAATGTTGTGAAAGATAATATTGCTAAATCATTTCAAAATTTAAACGGCAATGATAGACTAAAAATCGAAAGAGAGTTTTATACTAATTTTTGTGATAACTTTTTTGAGACCATAAAATTGTTATCAATGACAGAAAAAGAATTGCATTCTAAAATTGAGTTTGATTATTCTAATTTAAATCAACTTATTGAAAACAAGCAAAATATTCATATTTATTTAGGACATCAATTTAACTGGGAATGGGCAAATGCTCATATTGCATCTGTACTAAAAGATATAAATATAGTTGTTGCTTATAAACCTTTAAGAAATAGATCTTTCAATAATTTGATGTTTAAATTAAGAAGTAGATTTGGTTCTAAGATGGTTTCTTCTAAAAATATGAAAAAAGAAATTGAAGATTTAAAAGTTAAAGAACATATTTTAATTTTGGTGGCAGATCAAAATCCCAAAACTCCTGATAAAAGTTTTTGGAAATCTTTTTTATCTCGACCAACAAGTTTCATAAGTGGTTCTGAACTTTATTCTGCATCAAAAAATGCACCTACTTTCTTTGCCAAAATTATTCGCTTAAAAAGAGGAAAATATAAATTTGATGTGTCTCCAATTTTCAATTTTGACGAAGAGTATCATTTGGGAAAAATTACAAATATTTTTACCAATAAACTTGAAGATGCTATTATTCATAATCCAGAAAATTATCTTTGGAGTCACAAAAGATGGAAACATATTTATAAAGAGCAATACAATAAACGTTGGTTAAGTAATATTGAATTGACGAGTTAAAATAAAATTTAAATAAAATAATATATATACTACAATAACTATAATTGTTTTTGATTGTTGTCTTTACAATATTTTTCTTGAAGCAACCCCAATTCTGAAAAAAGCCATCTTAAGAGAGGCTGGATAGAATAAAGAAATCTATTCAATTCAATAATGAAACTTAATATATAAATAGTCAAATTCTCATTGCGGCCAACTAAATCCTCATTTTGGCATTCAAACTGCAATTGACACTTGGTATATTTATGGTATAAATTTTTTAAAAAATAAAAAATACGTTAACACAAACAATAGGATTTTTGTGATAGCTAGTTATCTATCCAGTTATTCTCCGCGAGCTTCAAGCTAACGTTAAAACCCTTGAAATTTTTGAAGGTTTTTTTTATTTTTCATTAATTCTGTACAAACACTTTTTGGTTGGTTAAATTTTTCGAACTCGTTTCAAAAACTAATTTTTCATTTAATTCCCACTCATTTTATTGGCTTTTTTGACTGCTGATTTGGCAATATTGTAGGCTTTCTAGAAATTAAGTTTACTGTATTCAAAAGTAAAGTATTGTTTAACTAAAAAAGAAATTAATGGGAATTACTAACGACGAAGAAATTTTACAAGCTATAGTAAAAAGGGCTTGGAGAGATCCTGTTTTTAAAAGTAATTTGATAGCTACACCTGTTGTGACTATTGAAAACTTTCTGGGTCATCAAATTAGTTTACCTGAGGGTAAAAGTTTATCAATTGTGGATCAAACA
>CBFHBH010000400.1:0-2484 GCA_965653735.1 uncultured Flavobacterium sp.
CTTGTGTTTCGATGATTGGTAAAGCTGTTAATGAACCACCACCTTTAACGATTGGTTTCAATGACTCAGGTAAGTCATTCATGTTTTTAGCGATATCATCATCAGCGATAACTTTAGCAGCACGCTCTAATAAACGAGAGTGTAAGTAGAATACGTCTCCAGGGTAAGCCTCACGTCCTGGTGGTCTTCTTAATAATAAAGACACCTCACGGTAAGCAACTGCTTGTTTAGATAAATCATCATAAACGATTAATGCAGGACGACCTGTATCACGGAAATACTCACCAATTGCAGCACCCGCGAAAGGAGCGTAAACCTGCATTGGAGCTGGATCAGAAGCATTAGCAGCTACGATTACTGTATAAGCCATAGCCCCTTTTTCTTCTAATGTTTTAGCAATAGCTGCAACTGTAGAAGCTTTTTGTCCTACTGCAACATATATACAGAATACTGGTTTTCCAGCATCAAAAAATTCTTTTTGGTTAAGGATAGTATCCAAACAAACTGTTGATTTACCAGTTTGACGGTCACCAATTACCAACTCACGCTGACCTCTACCTACTGGGATCATTGCATCTACAGCTTTGATACCTGTTTGTAATGGCTCAGTTACTGGTTGACGGAAAATTACACCCGGTGCTTTACGCTCTAAAGGCATTTCGTATAAATCTCCACCGATTGGTCCTTTACCATCGATTGGCTGACCTAAAGTGTTAACTACACGTCCTACCATTTGCTCACCTACTTTAAGAGAAGCGATACGTTGTGTTCTTTTAGCAGTAGAACCTTCTTTTAAACCTGTAGATGGGCCTAATAATACCACACCAACATTGTCTTCTTCAAGGTTCAATACGATACCTTCCATACCGTTATCAAACTCTACTAACTCACCATATTGAACGTTTGAAAGCCCATAGATACGAGCAATACCGTCTCCTACTTGAAGTACTGTTCCTACTTCTTCTAGCGTGGCACCAGATTCAAAACCTGATAATTGCTTTTTTAATATTGCTGAAATTTCAGCAGGTTTAATATCCGCCATAATTATATAAATAATTAATTACTTAATTCTCTTTTTAAAGTTTGTAATCTATTAGCAACAGAAGCATTGTATTGCTTGTCACCTATTCTTAAAATAAATCCACCAATAATAGCTGGATCTACAGTATTTTCAATAGTTACTTTTTTGCTTGAAAACTCTTTGATTTTGGCTAAAACTTTAGCTTCCAATTCAGAGGTCATTGCAATAGCTGTAGTAACTTTAGCTACTTCTACACCGTTAGCCTCATCAAACAATCTGTTATATTCTACAGCAATTGATTCTAAAATTTCAAATCTTTTGTTTTCGAATAACAATTGAAATAAACCTTTAGATACACCATTTACAGAAGCAAACACTTCTAATAATGCATTGTTTTTTATTTCATTTTTAAGAGTTGGGTTTTCAATAAAAGCCTGTAACTCTTCATTTTCTTTAATCGTATTCGCAATCAAAGTCATGTCTTTGCTCACCTCTAAAGCAACGCTTTTTGAGTTAGCTAAGTCTAAAATTGCTTTCGCATAGCGAATGGCTGCTCTTGTACTTGACATGATTGAATTAGTTTAATTTTACATCACCTAACATTTTCTCAACTAATTTTACTTGAGATTCTTTGTTAGACAATTCGTCTTTTAATAATTTTTCTGCAATTTCTAATGAAAGTGAAGATACGTGAGACTTTAATTCTGCCATAGCAGCATTTTTTTCTCCTTCGATAGAAGCTTTAGCTTGCTCGATCATTTTTAAACCTTGAGCTTGCGCTTCTTCTTTAGCATCAGCAATCATTTTTTCTTTGATTTCACGAGCTTCTTTAAGCATAGTATCACGCTCTAAACGCGCTTCTTGTAAAATACGCTCGTTGTTCGCTTGTAAATCTTGCATTTCTTTCTTAGCATTTTCAGCAGAAAGTAAAGCATCTTTAATACCTTCTTCTCTAGCAGTAATTGATTCCATGATTGGCTTCCATGCGAATTTAACCAATAGCAAGATTAATACTAGTAAGATAATAGCTTGCCAGAAGAACAAACCAAATGAAAAATCGTTAATTAACTTCTCCATTATATTTAATATAAAATGATTTTAATTTTTTAGTTGATAAAACAACACCTGTAACCAACCGTTACAGGCATTGTTAAATTTTTTCTTTATTATTTTCCTAAGATTAAAGCAGCGAATGCTAAACCTTCTAATAAAGCAGCGATAATAATCATCGCAGTTTGAATTTTTCCTGCAGCTTCTGGTTGGCGAGCAATAGCGTCCATAGCAGAACCACCGATTTTACCTAAACCTAAACCAGCACCGATTACTACTAAACCTGCACCTACTAACATTGGAATGTTCATAATGTATATATTAAAAATTAAACTTCTAAATTAATTGTCATTTTATTAATGATGGTCATCATGGTGGTGTTCTTGAACAGCCATTCCTATAAATAATGATGA
>CBFHBH010000401.1:0-2472 GCA_965653735.1 uncultured Flavobacterium sp.
TTGGTCAAACATTTACAATTACATCAAGCGGTGGGACAAATATATGTCCTTCAAATCCAACAACTCTAAGTGTTCAATCTGGATATACCTATCAATGGTATCGTAACGATGTTGCCATAGCAGGTGCTAACGCAAATACTTATATTACCGCTGAATCTGGAACTTATAAAGTAGTTATCGGGCAAGGTAGTTGTGCAACTACTTCAAATACAATTACACTAACAGCAGAAACCTTTAATACAACACTTGATGTTGTATTAGATCCTGGATTCAATTTTATTGAAGAAGGCGAAATAAAGGTTATAACAGCTTCTACAGATGCTGTGTCTCCTACATTCGAATGGTTCATAGCCGGAAATCCAATAGCTTTATCTACCACAAATACATTAACAACATCATTACCAGGTAAATACACATTAAAAGTCACACAAACAGGAGGGACTTGTAATTTTAGTAAAGAGTATCAATTTAATATAAAGATTGGAATAGATCCTACAGAAGTCCCAAATACAATAAGTCCTAATGGTGACTTAACAAACGATACATGGGTTATACCACAAGAGTATATTGCCGAAAACATTGAAGTTTTTATAGTAGATTCTTTTGGAAAAGAAGTATTAAAAACAAAAAATTACGATAACAATTGGCCCCAAACCACTGTCGAATTTAAGTCTGTAAATCCAGTTTTTTATTATATTATTTCAAAAGACGGAAGTGCAGTAAAAAAAGGATCGATTACCATAATCAAATAGCGTATGAGAAAAGGATTATTATGTTTTGTTTTGATGTTATGTTTATTTGAAACGGCTCTTGCTCAAACAGGAGACGGTGTAATGTCATTTGACGTACCGGCAAAAAACTCATTAAAATTTAATAAATTTTTAATTAATCCTACTTTCTCATTTGTAAGAGAAGATGAATCGTTCATTACTTTTTTAAATAAAAGACAATGGACTAGTTTTCAAGACGCTCCTACATCTTATTTTTTTAGTTATTCAGGTAAATTTAGAGAACAAAACGGTATTGGTGTTGGTTTATTTCAAAGAAATTTTGGTATACTTACCTCTTTTGGAGCGGTTTTTAACTTCGCTAGAAATGTAGAATTATCTAATGATAGTAACTTTACTTTTGGTCTTAATTTAGCATATTTAAATAGCGGGTTAAACACTGGGAAAGTAAAAGTTAATGACCAGACAGATCTTTCACTTCAAAATGTGCCAAAAAATTCTTTGGTGACAATAAATCCTGGTATTAATTATAGTACAGGTTATATAGATTTAGGATTAAGTGCAAATAATATTTTTACTTATAATTTCAACAATTCTGAAGTAGTTCCCGATGATCCTATGAGAGGAGTTGGAGCACACATAATGTATACAGGATATATGTATAATTCAGGACTTTTCGAAAACGGAAAGTTTTCTGCATTACTTAAAGGTGAAATGGGCAAGGAAAAAACAATTTTTTCTGGTTCATTTTTAATTAATGCTCCTAAAGCAGGATGGTTTCAAGCTGGTTACAATAGTTTGAATGGTATTTCTGGTGGTTTAGGTTTAATCATTGCTAAGAAAATATCCATAGGTTATGTTGTTGAAAAAGGATTAGGTAGCTATTCTGATTTTGGCCTATCCCATGAAATTACTTTAGCTTATAAAATCAAAGGATATGGTGATTATGAAGATGCCGGACCCATTGTCAAAGCTAGTAATAAAACAAATCCATATAAAAAACCAGTTGCAGTTAAGAAAAAATCTCCAGCAGAACTTAAAAAAGAACGTGATGCTCAGTTAGCTCTAAAAGCGCAACAAGAGAAAGATCGTTTAGAAGCAGAACGCTTACGTAAAGAAAAAGAATTAGCTGAAGCAAAAGCGAAAGCAGAAGAAGCAGCAAGATTAAAAGCAGAACAAGATAAAGCACTTGCAGAAGCTAGAGCTAAAGCAGAAGCAGAAGCAAGATTAAAAGCTGAACAAGATAAAGCAAATGCAGTATCAGAGGCAGAACGTTTAAGAAAAGAAAAAGAAGCTGCTGCATTACAAGCAAAATTAGATGCTGATGCAAAAGCAAAAGAAGCAGCTGAAAGACTACGCGCAGAACAAGAAAGAGCTCGTTTAGAAGCTGAGCGTTTACGTAAAGAAAAAGCAGATGCAGCCGCTCAAGCAAAATTAGAGGCGGAAAGATTAGCTAAAGAAAAAGCAGATGCTGCTGCTCGATTAAAAGCAGAGCAAGATCGTTTAGCGAAAGAAGCAGCAGACGCACTAGCTAGAGCTAAAGCAGAATCAGATGCTAAAGCAAAAGCTGATGCAGAAAGAATTGCAAGAGAAAAAGCAGAAGCTGCACGTTTAGCTAAAGAAAAAGCAGATGCATTAGCAAGAGAAAAAGCTGAGGCAGATAGATTAGCGAAGGAAAAAGCAGATGCAGAAGCTAAGGCAAAAGCTGAAGAAGCCGCACGATTAAAAGCAGAGCAAGATCGTT
>CBFHBH010000402.1:0-2469 GCA_965653735.1 uncultured Flavobacterium sp.
ATTATTAAGAGTTTGGGAAACGATGCTAGAATGTATGTATATAGGTTGCCATAGCGAAGGTATTTTACCAGGAGGATTAAATGTACGTCGTCGTGCTTTTGATATGCATCAAAACTTAATTGGTTTAGCCAATTATTCTTCTCCTCAAGAATGGCTTGAAACTATTAGAAAAACTGAGGTAAAGTTTCGTCAGATTTTAAAATGGGTTTCTTGTTTTGCGTTAGCTGTTAATGAAGTGAATGCTTCTTTAGGTAGAGTGGTTACTGCTCCTACCAATGGAAGTGCTGGTGTAATCCCAGCGGTTTTAATGTATTATATGGTAATTGAAAATCACCAAGCTAACGAAAATCAAGTAAAACAATTCTTAATGGTTGCAGGTGAAATAGGCTCAATCTTTAAAAAAGGAGCAACTATTTCTGCAGCAATGGGTGGATGTCAAGCCGAGATTGGTGTATCCTCTGCAATGGCTGCAGGAGCTTTATGTGAAGTAATGGGTGGAACTCCAGAACAGGTTTTAATGGCTGCCGAAATTGCTATGGAACATCATCTAGGCTTAACTTGTGATCCTATTGGTGGATTGGTTCAAATTCCGTGTATTGAAAGAAATACAATGGGGGCTATCAAAGCTATAAATGCTGCCGAATTAGCTCTTGAAACTAATCCTAAAAATGCTAAGGTTCCTTTAGACAAAGTAGTTAATACCATGTGGCAAACAGCTAAAGATATGAACAATAAATACAAAGAAACCTCCGAAGGAGGTCTCGCTGTTGCCGTTAATATGGCCGATTGTTAATCTGATGTCTTTAAAGCTTAACTGTAAATATTTATTAGTCGCTTTTTTAGTTATTCTGATTGGTATTTTATCCAGAAAAGTTAATTCAATACCTTTCTTTATTGGTGATATCTTGTATGCAATAATGATTTATAGCATTGTACACTTTCTCATTTATTGCAATAGCAAAATAATCAAGTTTACAATTCCTTTATCAATTTGTTTTATTATTGAGTTATCACAATTAATCGATTCAAATTGGTTAAACACACTTAGGCATACAACTCTAGGTCGTTACACTTTAGGTGAAGGATTTTTATGGAGTGATTTACTGTGTTATACTTTTGGTATTATATTAGCATATATCATCGATTTAAAACTTGCTAAAATTCAAAACTCAGAGTCGTGGTAATTGAAAAATTATCCTTTTTGTTTCCTTGATCAAGGATACTTTCGGTGGCGTGATACCATTTTCCTTCTGTTCTTATCTTCGTTTTTGTATTCGGTAAAAAATCTAAATTAATTGAATTTCCTAAAGTCTCAAAAGGTAGATTCGCAGCTATTACAATATTTTTCTTATCTTGATAATATTCTATTCGGTGCGCTAAATTCCATTTAGGACTCAATTTATATTGCGTAATTAAAATTGGGCTACACCAAATTTGATATACATCATTTACTAATGGCATATCCTGAATTCCGTAATCAAACCCTAAAATGGTTCTCCATTTAGCATTCCATGTTTTATCCCAATATAAATTACTAAAATAACGCATCGCAAAATAATTAGCAACAGCTTCTTTACCAATAAAAGTACTCCAATTTATTATTGAGTTATCTGAAGGTTTATATACTAATTGTGTTCCTAATGATGGAAATAAATCATTATTTACTTTTTTAATGCGTTGCCAACCATTAGTAATTAGAACTGCTCCTGAAAATTTAGCATTAAACTGATGATTCAATTTAATTCCTGTCATAAAGTAAGGTGAATTTTCAGCTAAAATTGATCGTGTAGCCGTTAAATTTGAATGAGAAACAGCAGTTTCAAAACCAATATAACTAGGTAAAATCCCAACTTCAATTGATGTTTTTTGCGATTTGTTTAAATACAAACCCAAGTAAGCTTCATTCAAAAATTTAATATCTTCATTAGCATAATTATCATCTACGTATGTTCCTGCTTGAACAGAAATTTTGGCATAAAAATTATCATAATTTATACTGGCACGCAACAATGCTATGTTGATATTAAATTCATTCTGACGATTGTAGTTATATAAAAAGAATTGATTTTTACTTTCTGGTTTGTCAAAATTATAGGAATAAAAAGCATCTATATAACCTGAGAAATCAACTGTAATCTTTTTGTTTGGAATAGTATCTTGGCCAACAACTCTGTTTACTATTAAAATTAGAAATAAAACTGTTTTTTTCATTTTGTAAATCTATAGTGTAATTTTAGTATTATCATCGTAAAAATAGACTTGTTTAATGTTGGTGTGGTAAATCTCAAAATCATCAAAAAAGAAAGATTCATCGGCTATATAATTTGTTTTCTCATCAATTTCACAAATGCTCCATTTATTTATATAATGGTGACCTCCGTAATAATATCCAGTTATTACACATTTATATGATTCTCCGTTTTTAAGAGTAATTTTTATCAGCTTATTTTTGAGAGAATAATACTTTTT
>CBFHBH010000403.1:0-2463 GCA_965653735.1 uncultured Flavobacterium sp.
CGGTAAAAGGATACAAAGTAATTTTGGTAATGCCGGAATCGATGAGTGTGGAACGTAGAAAATTAATGGAGATTTATGGTGCCGAATTCGACCTTACACCTCGCGAAAAAGGAATGAAAGGAGCTATTGAACGTGCCAACGAACTGGTAAGTCAGACTCCAAATGCATGGTCACCTTCTCAATTTGCCAATCAAGCGAATGTTGAAGTGCATAACAAGAATCTATATTAAAATGTCTGAAACAAAAAAAACAACAGCACAGGAAATTCTTGCTGATTTTCCTGACGGATTGGATTATATCATAACAGGAGTAGGTACAGGTGGGCATATCACTGGTGTGGCTTCAATAGTTAAAGAGAAATTCTCGAACGTAAAAGTTATTGCGGTTGAACCGGAATTGTCACCTGTTTTAAGTGGTGGTGCTCCGTCTCCACATCCAATTCAAGGTATTGGAGCAGGTTTCATACCTGAAATATACCAAGGTGATTTAATCGATGAGGTAATTCAAGTTTCCAAAGAAGAAGCGTTTGAATATGCGAGAGCAATTGCTAAAAAAGAAGGAATTTTAGTAGGAATTTCAACAGGAGCATCACTGGCAGCAGTAGCAAAAAAAGCAGCTTCGCTACCGGAAGAAGCTAGGATTTTAACCTTTAATTACGATACAGGAGAACGTTATCTTTCAATAGAAGGACTGTTCTAAAGTAATAATCTAATTGTTTAATAAATAGGATTTTACCTTGTTTTTTTGAACGGGGCAGGGGTTTTCTATACCATTTTGAAATGAAATGCCCCTATTAAAAAGAATAATGACAATGAAAAAAATACTTAAAAATACTGGAAAAGTGATTTTGGCAGGAGCCGGTCCTGGAGACCCTGAGCTGATTAGCCTTAAAGCTTTAAAATACTTGCAAAAAGCGGATGTAGTCTTGACGGATAGATTGGTTTCACCTGAATTGATAGAAGAATATGCTCGTAAAGACGCAGAAATTGTATACGTGGGCAAACAGTGTTCAAAAGGGGTTTGGACACCGCAACAGGATATAAATGAATTGATTGTTCTTTTTGCGCAGCAAGGAAAATTGGTACTCCGATTAAAAGGTGGTGATTCCACATTGTTTTCAAATGTTTTGGATGAGTTGCAGGTATTGGTTAAAAATGACATTCCGTATGAAATAATTCCGGGTATTTCGGCGGCTTTTGGAGCTGCGGCTTATACAGGTATGCCTTTGACTGCAAGAGGATATTCAAGAGGAGTTCGTTTTTTAACGCTTTATGATTTGGATAATGTTAAAGAAAAACAATGGAATGATTGGGCGCAAACTGAAGATACCCTTGTATTTTATATGAGTGGTCAAAAGCTTGAAGTCTTGGCAAAGAATTTAATCGAAAGAGAAATTGATTTGGAAAAAGGAGTGGCAGTAATTCAACAGGCAACTACACCAAATCAAAAAACCAACGTGTATTCCTTCAAAGAAATTTTAAATAAGTCTTTGCCGGAATTTGAATATGTGCCCACTTTAATTGTCGTGGGATATGTAGTGGCTTTACATCAAAAATATTCTTGGTTCACTGAAAAAGCAACAGCCGAATCTTATTTCGACAATCATAAAACTATTTATCAAAATGCTATCTGAAACAAAACATAATTTATTAGAACAATTGGTGCAAAATGCAACCAATGAGGAACTGATCTATGCGAAAGGATACCTGGCTGGTTACTTGGCTGGAAATTTCGGAATCAAAACTGCTGGAAATATTTCTTCAGTTCAGAATAATATACCTGCAGTAGCAGTTAAACCATTAATTGTTTATGGTACCGAAACAGGAAACTCTAAAAAAGTAGCTTCACAAATTCAGGCGAGTTTCAGGCAGCATAAAATTCAAGCGAAAAACATTGATGTTGCTCAATTTGACGTTGCAAAACTGCAAAAAGAAACTCTGGTGTTGTTTGTGGTAAGTACGCAGGGTGAAGGTGAATTTCCTCAAAATGCAGCAGGATTTTATGAAAGCTTAAAATCGTCTTCAATTTCATTAGAGAAATTATCCTATGCGGTTTTCGGTTTAGGCGATTCTTCTTATCCTCTGTTTTGTAATGCTGGCGTACTGTTAGATGAGGTTTTAGCCGAAAAAGGAGCTAAAAGATTATTACCATTAGTAAAAGCTGATGTTGATTATGCAGATTTAATTCCAATTTGGGAAGCTGATTTACAAAAGGTATTTGGTGCATCTAGTCAACCCGAAGAAGCGTCAAACACAGTAAAAAGTGCAACAACGAGTACGCCTCACAAACAGAATTTTACTGGACAAATAAGTCATAAGGTTGTGTTAAATGATAGAGGTTCTAACAAAGAAACGTATCACATTGAAATCACTCCAAACGAAGAAGTGGTTTACGAACCAGGAGATGCTTTAGGATTGATTCCTCAAAATAGCGAAAGTGAATTGGCAACAATTGTAGCTCATT
>CBFHBH010000404.1:0-2456 GCA_965653735.1 uncultured Flavobacterium sp.
TTAGGTTACGGTGGCTGAGCGGCTCCCTGAGCCTGTCGAAGGGCGAAGCCACACTACGTTTCGGCTCCGCTCAATCTCCGTTAGAGAATGGTGACTGAGCGTATTTGGTGACTGAGCGTAGCCGAAGTCACAACACTCTAGGTTAGGGTGGCTGAGGTTCTCGAAGCCACAGTTCAGCGTAGCCGAAGTCACAACACATTTTGGTGGCTAAGCTACTCCCTGAGCCTGTCGAAGGGAGAAGTTACAGTTTACTTCTCTGATAATTGGATTATATTTTTTGGGTTTAAAAGACATAATATATTTTGATACTTACTCTATTTCTATTTTCTTTGGGATTTTAATTCCCAAATATGTCCATAACTATTTCAAAATCCTTTCAGGAAAAGGCTACCAAGTCAGTTTTTGCTATTGTATTATTCCTTTTTGTTTATTTGCTTTTATTGTTTGCTGCTGCAGGTCTTACTGCTCTTTGTGTAGTTGGTGGGTTTGCCATTATTGTTGCTAAGCCAATGTTTTTTACTTTGGTAGCAGGATTAGGTTTGGCTAGTATTGGGATTATGATTTTTATCTTTTTGGTAAAATTTGCCTTTAAAAAACACCAAACAGATCTTTCTGCTTTTACGGAAATAGATCGAGCATCACAACCTACGTTGTTTACCTTTATTGATAGTATTGTGGCAGAGGTAGGGACTGATTTTCCCAAGAAAATTTATATCTCCAATCAAGTGAATGCTAGTGTCTTTTATGATTCTGGTTTTTGGAGTATGTTTTTGCCTATTAAGAAAAACCTGCACATTGGAATGGGGCTGGTAAATACGGTTTCGGAAGAGGAGTTAAAGGCTATATTATCGCATGAGTTTGGTCACTTTTCTCAAAAGAGTATGAAAGTAGGTAGCTATGTTTATAATGTGAATCAGGTTATTTTTAACATGTTGTATGACAATGATTCTTATACTAAAATGGTGCAATCGTGGGCCAATGTGAGTAGCTATTTTGTATTTTTTGTTGGAATTGCACTCAAAATTGTGGAGGCAATACAATGGGTATTACGAAAGATGTATGCCGTTGTAAACAAGAGCTATATGGAGTTGTCCAGAGAAATGGAGTTTCATGCCGATGCTGTTGCAGCCTCGGTAACCGGATATTTGCCTCTAAAAAGTTCATTGTTGCGCATGGATTTGGCGGATAAAAGTTTTAATGCGGTGATTGGTTTTTATAATAACAAATTTGAAGAGGCTTGGATAAGTAAAAATATTTTTGAAGAGCAATTTTTTGTACTACAGTTTTTAGCTTCTAAAGAAGGTTTCCCTGTTGTAGATGGATGCCTTATGTGTCGCCAGAAAATAGTAGGTATCAGGCATCTAAAATTGTTATTGATAATCAATGGGCTTCTCATCCGGCAACAAAAGACCGTATTGCAGCTTTAGAGCAGTTGAACATAGTAAAACCAATGGTATCTGCTAAAAGTGCTAATTCCTTGTTTGTTAATGTTGCACAACTGCAGGAAAGTTTGACACAAAGAATTTTTGCAGATGTACCTTATACTAAGGACAAACATTGTTGTAGTTTACAGGAGTTTACATTAGAATATGAAAAAAATTATGTTGCCAATTCTTTTTCACCATTGTATAATGGGTATTATGATAGTAGAAATCCGCTATCTATTACTATAGATGCTTTGCCTGAAAATGAAAGCAGTGCTACAGTTACTGATTTGTTTAGTGATGAAAAAGTTGGTTTAGTCTATTCTTATTTGGCTACGGAACAAGATACTGTAATATTAGAAAATATTGCAAAAGGTGATTTTGAAGTGGATACTTTTGATTTTGAAGGAATCAAGTATCAAAAAAGTGATGCGGCTGCATTATTAGTATCATTTTCTAAAGAAAAGACTTTATTAGAAAAGCAATTGTTGGATAACGATCAAAAGATTTATAATTATTTTCAGACTCTGGCTTCTCGTCAAGGTGTGGCACAACAGTTGCAAGAGTATTATGAATCTTTTTTTGCCTATGATACAACTTATGAGGAGCGATTTGTATTGTATCAGAAGCTAATGGGGGATTTACAATTTACTTCACAATCACTTCCTTATGCTGAAATTATTTCTAATTTTAAAAGGATTGCCTTAGAGGAGAAAGAGTTGAAAGAACACATAGCTTCTATGCTGCAAAGTGACTTATATCAGGAGGCTATTGATGCTACCATGCGAACCAATTTGGAACAATACCTTTCTAAAGATTGGCTGTATTTTGAAGAACAAACCTATCATGAAACAGCCTTGTCTATGTTGTTTGACGCTATTAATAATTTCCAGTATTTGAATCATAGAGGATATTTTTTAATTAAAAAGCGTCTTTTGGATTTTCAAGTAGGATTGGAGAAGAAGTGATGGTTTGATAGCAGGTGAATCCGAATTGTTACCTCAATTTCCCATAGCATATAGAGATAGAAAT
>CBFHBH010000405.1:0-2437 GCA_965653735.1 uncultured Flavobacterium sp.
GCGGAGAAAGAGGGATTCGAACCCCCGGACCTGTTACAGTCAACAGTTTTCAAGACTGCCGCATTCGACCACTCTGCCATTTCTCCAGTATGTATCGCTCTACTTCCGTATTGCGAGTGCAAATATAGCACTGTTTTTTATATCTCCAAACGTTTTGGTAATAAAAAATGCAAATATTTTTTAACTAATTTATAACTATTTCAGAATGTTTAAATTAGAGAAAATATTTTTTTTCTAATAATTTACATATTCTACAATTTCTAGGCCGTAACCAATCATTCCAACACGTTTTCCTACTTCAGTATTTGATACCAAACGTATTTTTGTAATGTCTATATCGTGTAAAATTTGAGCACCAATTCCGTAATCTTTACTATCAATAACAATTTTAGGGGCTTTCATTTCACCTTTTGTTTGTAAATCTTTTAATTCAGCTATACGATTTAATAAGCTTACTGATTGCATATCCTGATTTACAAAAATTACAGCACCTTTTCCTTGTTCATTAATCACTCTAAACATATCATCTAATTGCTTGTCTGCATTGTTTGTTAGAGTTCCTAATAAATCATTATTTACTTGAGAAGAGTTTATACGAGTTAATACTGCTTCGCCTGAATTCCAAGTACCTTTCGTTAAAGCTATGTGTATTTGCTTATTAGTTGTTTGCTCGTAAGCGCGCATTCTAAATGTTCCAAAACGCGTCTGAATATCAAAATCTTCTTTTTTAACAATCAAACTATCATGTTGCATTCTATAAGCTACAAGATCCTCAATTGAAACTAATTTTAAATCAAATTTTTTAGCCACTTCTACCAATTGTGGCAAACGAGCCATAGAACCGTCCTCATTCATGATTTCTACAATAACACCCGCTGGTTTAAAACCTGCTAAAC
The DNA here is from genome assembly GCA_965653735.1 of uncultured Flavobacterium sp. Lineage (GTDB taxonomy): Bacteria > Bacteroidota > Bacteroidia > Flavobacteriales > Flavobacteriaceae > Flavobacterium. The sequence continues at coordinate 897 of CBFHBH010000405.1, forward strand.
GAGCAAAATCTATTGCAGCTTCTGTATGTCCCGTTCTTCTTAAAACACCACCTTGTTTAGCAATAAGTGGAAATATATGTCCTGGGCGTGCTAAATCGAATGGTTTAGTATTTGGATCTATTAAAGCTTGTACTGTTTTCGCTCTATCTGAAGCAGAAATACCAGTTGTAACTCCATGTCCTTTTAAATCAACAGAAACAGTAAATGCTGTTTCCATGTGATCTGTATTATTTGTAACCATCGGACGAAGTCCTAATTCTTTACAACGACTTTCAGTCAGTGGAGCACAAATAAGCCCTCTACCATGAGTTGCCATAAAGTTTATCATTTCTGGAGTAATTTTTTCAGCAGCAGCAAGGAAATCACCTTCATTTTCTCTATCCTCATCATCAACAACGATAATTACTTTTCCTTGTCTGATATCTTCTATTGCCTCTTCAATTGTGTTTAATTTAATGGTGTTAGTCTCCATTTTCTTGTATTGTGTTGTTGTTATTGTTTAATTTTTTAGTGATGAATTCATACACCTTTTTAAATGGTTCTGTTATAAAGTCAAAATTGACATCACCATTATCATTTATCGCTTTCTTAGTTAAATATATAGCTAGTGGTGTTAATACTATCGAGGATACCCAAGCTCCCATAAAAGGCGTTGTACCGGATTCTTGAGCTAATTTTTTCCCAAAGGTGTTTAAAAAATGGAATGTAATAAAAATCAGCATCGCAAATACAATTGGCAAACCTAAACCACCTTTTCTAATAATTGCACCAAGAGGTGCGCCAATAAAAAACATTAATAAACAAGCATAAGCAATGACGAATTTCTCATACATAGAAAGCCAATGATTATTTATATCTTTCTTTTTTTCACGAAATGATAATTCGTTCATCTCTAGATTTTGTTTAGAACTTAACGCATCGCTGTTTGCAATTTCTAAGATTTTAGATTTTAAATTATTATCCAAAAAACTGGTCAGATTTGGTGTTTTTGGGTTTTTAATTTGTGTTGAATCAAGTGGATTAGGATTATAACTAAATCCGAACCTTTGATACACGTTATCTGATGCAGAAATCAACTCTTTGTTATAACTTGTTGTAAGTGAATCAGTAGTATATTTTAGTTCACTCAAACTAAGCATGTTGTTAGTATTTGTAATCTGTGAGTTATCTTCGGCTGCAGAATTTAACTTCGACAAATCTATATTAATGTTATATTTTTTGAAATATACTTTTGCAAAGGGCATTTTGTTTCTCTCCCTGTAATCTTTAGGAGTAATATCTTCATAATAATACCCATCAATCAAAACCAATTGGAGCAAACTAGACTCTTCACTGCTAATCAAATGACCTTTTTTTGATTTGATTACCGTTTTTGCTCCTTCACCTAAATTTGATTTTTTATGAATAGTTACATTTTCTAAAAACTCTCCCTTCTCTCCTGTTTTTTTATCAACTTTAATATTAATGTTTCCAATATTACTAAACTGACCTTCGGCAATTGCTAAAGCGGGTTTAACTTGAGCAATGTTTTTACGGAAGTT
>CBFHBH010000406.1:0-2435 GCA_965653735.1 uncultured Flavobacterium sp.
AAGTTGACGGGTCAAAAACAAACGTTTTTATAAAGTTTTGTTGCGAAGTATCTTCAAGCTTTGGCATACCATCCTCTACAAGCAATGCATATTTTCCTTTAGTTAAATCATCTAATGATTGTCCTAAAAGCATATTTTGTACTTTTATGAAATCAAGATCGGTTCCTAACCAATTACTTAATGTTTTATAATCTCCTTCAAAATATTTTCCTCCCATTTTTTCATAGTACTTCACTTCCAAAGGTGTAATCATAGCTTTTGCCATTGTAATCCCTAGCATTTTTACACTTACAAGTATTATTTCGTCTTTCTTGATTCTAATATCTGCCGAGAGACCTAACGATTGTTTAGGGTCTGTATAATCTACATTTGCCTTGATGTAGGCCGTTTTGAAATTTCTATTTACTGCATAATGATTTGAAGCAATATTTGCAACTGTTAAAGCCGTTACATCTTTTACAGCAACTTCGTTTACAATTGCTTTTTGTTTTGGCTTACAAGAAACCAATAGAACAATAAGTAGAATAGGGAAAATTTTCTGCATTATTTTTTCTTCTTTTTAAGTGTATTGGCTCTTGCCGAATACTCATCACTTTTTTTTGAGTTTCCTAGTTGTTTCGATATTTCTGCTAATTCTGTGCAAAAATCAATTTCTAAATCAACATTATCCACTACATAATCTAGGCCAGACTCTAAAAAATCATTCGCTTTTTTAAAATTTTTAAGTTTAACTGCTGCTTTTCCAGCAAAATAGTAATACTCAGGTTGACTTGGATACAAATCTACTAAGTCACTAGCCGATTTTAACATTGTCTCAAAATTAGCCTTCTCTTCATAACTAGCCAGTAGAAAAACGTTTGTCTCAATATCTGTATTGTCTTTCTGATATGCTTTTTCTAAATTTTTTATTGCTAAATCCCAACTACTTTTTTTATAGTAGAATTTGCCAATCTCTTTGTAAACATTAAACTCCGTGTCGTTTTCAAAATAAGATGTTGCTTTGTCTAATTGCGGTTCGTATGAAGGATTTTTTAATACAAAAATTAAAAGTTCATTGTACATTTTGAACTTTATTTTTTTGTCTATTTGTTTTCCTTTCATAACCTTTTCAAAAGCATTTACAGCTTCTTGTCCTTTGTTTTCGTTAATGAAGTATTTGAACAAGAAAACTTGAGCCCATTCTGAATCGGGTATGTTTTTCTCAAGTTTTAGAGCAACCTCTCGAGCCTTTTCTTCCTGACCGTTATCAGAATATTTATAAATTAAAGAGATGTAATTTTCTTCAACTTTTGGATTTTGCTGAATTGCTTTTTCAAGATCATTTTTGTCTGAAGCATTTGTTTTTGACTGTGCATTAATTTCTAATCGATAACGATCTCGCATCTCCGTTTTCCCCACAGTGTCATCGAGCTCATTTATAAGTACTAAAGCTTTATCAAATTGTGCTGTATACATATATAGGGAAACTAAATCTTCCTTATAGTTTTTGTCAAAAGGAATTATCTTTTGTACGGTTATAAGAGCTTGATTGAAGTTTTTAGTTTCATAATAAACATCATACAAATCAATCCAATACCATTTTTGATTAGGATCCAATTGTGTTGCTTTTATCAAAGCTGTTTCAGCATTTGAGAAATCTTTCTGAAAGAAATAATTCTTCCCTATTTCATGATAAACCACAGCGTTTTGTGGCTGAAGTTTTAAGCATTTTTCTAACGAAACTATTGCTTTGTCATAATTTTCCATTCCTTTATGCTTCAGTGATTCGTAGTACGATTCCTGAAACTCATCGTTAACCAAGGCAATATCATCTGGTTCAGTTTGTGCCAAAAGTGAAGCCGAAATGAAAAACATTCCAGCTATAAGAAAACTATTTTTTGACACTTTACTTTTCATATTATTCTAAAACTGAATAATCCCCAATACTTATACTTTTAAAATCCCCATCAAACGAAGCATGATTTCCAATCATAGCATTGTCTAAATTTGCATTTTTTATGTGAGCATGTGTTTGTACTAAACTGTTTTTTATAATTGAGTTACTCACATGAGTTGCTTTTCCTAACGATACATTTGGCCCAACAATAGAGTTAACTAAATATACTTCTTCACCAATAAAACATGGAGGAATAATTACAGAATTTTCAACATGTGCTTTTTCAGAAACCATATGCTCACCATCCTGATGTAAAAAGCCTAGCATTCTAGTGTTAGTTTCTACAGTAACATTTTTGTTTCCACAGTCCATCCACTCATCTACTTTTCCAGGCACAAATTTCCTGCCTTTTTGCTTCATGTTTTCTAGGCCATCTGTCAATTGGTACTCACCACCTTTTTGAATATTGTTATCCAGTAAGTATTCAAGCTCTCCTCGTAGTGTTTCTCCTGATTTAAAATAGTATATTCCAATGATGGCTAAATCTGACACAAAGCTT
>CBFHBH010000407.1:0-2431 GCA_965653735.1 uncultured Flavobacterium sp.
AAATAGCAAAAATGAAGTAGTAACACAAAGCTTTGACAGAAATGCTACTACTTGGTTTACTAGAATTACATCAAAAGTAACTTTACCATACAAAATCGAGTGGCAAACAAATGGAACTTATAATGCTGCACAAAAAACAGCTCAAGGTTCGAACAAAGGAATTGCTGCAATGAATCTTGCTTTCAGTAAAGATGTCCTTAAAGATATGGGAACCATTTCTTTTAATGTAAACGACGTATTCAATTCACGTAAAAGAATTCAGGACATGCAACTTCCTAATGTAACTTCACATAGTGAAATGCAATGGAGAAGAAGAGCCTTTACACTTTCGTTTACCTATCGTTTTAACAAACAAAAAACAGATAGAGAACAAAAACCTAAACAAAACGGCAACGGAAATAACGATGACGAGTTCATGGGATAACATAAAAAAAGGTACGCAATGCGTACCTTTTTATTTTTTAAACAAAGCAATTAAGCTTGTTCACTTTCTGCAAGTTTTTTAGCAGCTCTTTTTTCTTTCCACATTTCCCACATTGCTCCTCCTATCCAGTAGAACACGAAGTTAATAAGGAAAATCATTAACCAAAAACCCATGGTTAATATTGTTAAAAAAAGTAAGAACCCTAAATACTGTTGAAATTCAAACATGTTTTCCGGAATTTTTGAATACCCTACAAATGTAAATGTATTTATTGGGTTAACCAATTATTAATCTAAATTTATTTTTTGGAGTTTATCCTGCTGTACGCTATATCTTTTTTGTTGTCTTCGAGAACCTCAGACAACAAAAAAGGATGCCGCTTCCATCAGGGCTATTAAAACCATTTTCTCAATTTAAAATATATTATCATCCCTATAGTTATTATGAACATGATAGCTATCGTAATAAAATATCCATTTTCGGCTTTCAATTCGGGCATATTATCAAAATTCATCCCATACACACCAGCAATAAATGTTAGAGGAATAAATATTGCCGAAACAATTGTTAGTGTTTTCATAATCTCATTCATTTTATGACTTTGAGCCGAGAAAAAGAAATGAGTAGCACTATCTAGTGTTGCCATATCATCTTCAATTTGTTCTAACAATTCAAGGCTTTTTTGATATAAACGGGAAAAAAAACTATAATTTTCAGCTTCTATCGCATTAAAAACATTGTCATCTTTAATGCTAGTTATTGTATGTAAAGAGTCCCTTAGTGGTATAATTGCTCTCTTTAAAAAACTATAATTGTCTTTATGCTTTTCAATTTTTTCAATCGTTCTTGGATTAATGTCAATTTTAGATAAATTCAGCAACTCATCCACAATATTCTCTTCATTTTCAATAGTAATATAGAAATTTTCCATTACTGCATCGAGCAAAATATAGAGTAAATAATCTGCTTTTTTAGTTCGTACAATACCAGAATGCGTTCTAATTCTTTCTCTAATATGAGTAAAAAAATCACTTCTTTTTTCTTGAAATGAAACTAATACTCCATCTTTTAATAAAAAACTAATTTGTTCAACATTTAATTGTAATGACTCGTTACTTGGCAACAACGATTTGATATTAAAAAATAAAGTATCGTGATACTCTTCTACTTTTGTTCTTTTTGTAGTGTTCAAGATATCACCCAACATGAAATTATCAACTTTAAAAAAATCACCAATTTCCTGAATAACCTGCATGTCGTTTAATCCGTGAATGTTAAGCCAATTGATTTTTGTATAATCAATGCTTTCTAACATATTTCGACACTTTAGATTCTCGCATTCCGTTAACTCATCATTATCATATACAAACAACTGCATTTCAGTTTTTATATCTTTGTGATGACCTGTATATTCTAAAAAAGTAGGTTGAACTTTACGTCCTTTTTTGTATTTAATTTTTCGCACAAGTATTGTATTTAAAGGTAATATTACGAAACTTCCAGTAAATAAAAAAAGCTGTTGAAACTAAATCCCAACAGCTTTTCTTGAATTAATATAACTAACCTCTTTTTATAACATTGTCAAATTCTACTGTTTTGTTGTCTTTACAACTATTATTCCTTAAACAAACAAAACGAATAGCCACTTAATTACTTCAAATTTAACAAATTATATTAAATTTTTAAATCAAAAAAATATTTTTTTTATTTATTTTTTTATGTTAAAGTTAATTTTTTAAATAAAACTAATTATTCAAAATCAATCCATCAAAAAGAAAAAGTGTCTTATTTTTACAGAAATATTAAGCCATGAAGACATTAATCATTAACATAAAGGAGTTATTACAAGTTAGAGAAGAAAACGTATTGAAAGTGAGTGGACAAGAAATGAAAACTTTACCGAAACTTGAAAATGCTTATTTAGTTATTGAAGATAATTTAATTCAAGATTTTGGATTAATGGATAAATGTCCAAAAGAAGAGTTTGATAGTGTTATTGACGCTTCT
>CBFHBH010000408.1:0-2402 GCA_965653735.1 uncultured Flavobacterium sp.
ACTGCCACTTTTTTTCCTATAGAAGTCAAATATTTTCCAAAAGCCTCTATAAAAGTTGATTTCCCAACGCCAGGAACACCGGTGATACCAATTCTTACAGATTTGTTTGCGTAAGGCAGACACCCTTGAATAACTTGATTCGCTTTTTCAATATGGTCAGGATTAGTACTTTCAATTAGAGTGATTGCTCGACTTAATGCTGTCTTATCTCCCTTTAAAATGGCCGCAATTAAATCATCTGCAGTTGGTTGTGTTCGTCTTAGTTTTTGAATTTGTTGTACAGAAGATGAACTAATGGCTTCAGGCTGTTCGATGCCGTCATTTTCTTTTAAAGCCGAAGGATGTATTTTTTTTGAAGACACATTGATGATTTATAGAGTAAAAATAAATAAAAAGAAGTACAATATTCAATAAAATATGAACATTGCACTTCTTTTATTATGGAGAATTATTTAGTAAGCAGCGGTAAAACGTACCTGATGATGTTTAGGTTTTTCAGTTTCGTCAGCAATTACAACCGCTAAATCTTCTACAGATAAAATGCTTCTATTACTTTCATCAAAAACTGGATTTTCTAATCCTAAACGATAATTTCCGGTTCTTCCAGTAGTAATTCCTGCATGCATTTCAAAAGCTGGACTAAAGAAAGCCCAATCTAAATCTTTTTCTTCCTTGATTATATTAAGGTAATCTCTCGCTGCCGAAGCTCCTGCATGATATTCTTCTGGAAAATCAGGTGTATCAACTGCTTGTACATTTGGAGCAACAAATAGACTTCCAGCTCCTCCAATAGTAATAAAACGTTTAACAGCAGATTTTTTAACCGCTTCCTGAATTGATTTTGAACCAGAGATAAAATCGTCATAAATATTAGGATTCGTCCATCCTGAATTGTACGCATTAATTACCACATCGTTTCCTTTCAAAGCATCTGCTAACTCATCAGAGTTGAAGACATCAGCTTTTACCCAGTTTACTTCACTGTCTGTTTTTGCATTTCTTGCGATAGCAGTTATTTTATGGTTGCGACTTGAAATCTCATTCAAAATTGCTGAACCAACAAAACCTGTGGCTCCAATAATGGCTACTTTCATTGTATAAATATTTAATTGTTATAAAAAATGTTACAGTTTTTAATAAAAAAATAGCTTAAAATTTTTCGACAAAATCTGCAAGAGTTACCTTCTGCAGTTGTTTACTTATAGTTTGGTTTAAATTATTATATAGTTCATCTAGATTGTGATTAATTTTCTTTCCAACTGGACATTCAGGGTTAGGTTCATTTTTTGAAAAGCCTAAACTTGCTTTGTCGAATGTAATTTTAAAAACATCTTCTAATGTTATTTTTTCAGGAGAAATCAAGAGTCTAACACCTCCATTTTTACCTTCTTTACTTTCTACTAAGTTGTTTTTTTTCAAATTCGCAATTTCTTTACGAACCAGCACCGGATGAATATTAAGACTCCCCGCAATATAATCTGAAGGCATAAATTCACTAGGGAATTTAGCCAATAAGGTTAAAATGTGAGTTGTAATGGCAAATTTACCGGTTATCATAACTGTAATAAAATATATTGCAAATATATAATGAATTTTAATTATAGCAACTTATTTTAGTAAAAATTTAGAATGTCTTGAAAATAGAGTAGTTCCTCGTAATTTTGTAGAAGAAAAGTAAGCTATGGATAACATTATACTAATTTTTGTTTGCATGCTTCTGGGTTTTTTACTCAAAAGAAACAAGGATTTTCCTCAACTTAGTTATAAAACGCTAAATCAGTTTGTGATTTATATTTCACTTCCTGCAATTGCATTATATTATATTCCAAAATTAGAAATTAGTTCAAAACTATTATTTCCGTTAGGAATTGCTTGGCTTAGCTTTTTACTATCCTATTTATTTTTTACTGGTTTTTCAAAGTTATTTGGTTGGTCTAAAAAGCTTACTGGATGTTTAATAATAGTTGCTGGATTAGGTAATACTTCTTTTGTTGGTTTTCCAGTTATTGAAGCAGTTTATGGAAAACAAGCTCTTGAAACAGCTGTAATTGTTGATCAACCAGGTTCGTTTGTAGTAGTTTCTACACTGGCTATTTTAATTGCTACAATGTATTCAAGAAATACTACGAGTTCGAGTGCTATTTTTAAAAAGATACTTTTGTTTCCACCATTTGTAGCCTTTGTAATTGCTTGTTTTTTAAATGTAAGTCAACTAGATTTTCCTGAAGCTTTACAATCAGTATTTCAACGATTAGGAAGTACAGTAACTCCAATTGCTTTGGTTTCAGTTGGGATGCAATTAGAGTTCGATAGTAAAAGCAAACATTGGAAATTCCTCACTTTGGGACTTCTTTTCAAATTATTTATAACTCCAGCTTTCTTTTATCTTTTATATGTAATGA
>CBFHBH010000409.1:0-2396 GCA_965653735.1 uncultured Flavobacterium sp.
AAGGTTAAAAGGGAAATTGCCAGTTGATCAATTATTTTATTTACCAATAAAATCGTCGTTTGTAACTAGTAGTAATGAATTTGATAAAAAGATTTTAGAGTATGTGGGAGCAAGTACAAGAAACAGTTGATTATATTCAAAATAGAACAAGTTTCTCTCCAGAGTATGGTGTTATTTTAGGTTCTGGTCTTGGAGGTTTTACCGATGATATGGAAGTGGAGTTTATTTTGCCTTATAACGAAATTCCAAATTTCCCTGTTTCAACTGTAGAAGGACACAAAGGAGCTTTGGTTTTTGGAACAATTAATGATAAAAAAGTCGTTGCAATGCAAGGTCGTTTTCATTATTATGAAGGGTATACGATGAAGGAAGTTACTTTTCCAGTGAGAGTAATGAAATATCTTGGAGTTGAAAAATTAATCGTTTCTAATGCATCTGGAGGAGTAAATTCTAACTACAAAGTTGGGTCAATAGTAATTATTAAGGATCATGTCAATATGATGCCAGAACACCCACTCCGTGGAAAAAATGATTTGCGTTTTGGTCCTCGTTTTGTGAATATGAGTGAGCCGTATAGTCGTAAAATGATGGCTAAGGCGAAAGAAATTGCTTCTGCGTTGGGTATTGTAGTTCATGATGGTGTGTATTTAGGATTGCAAGGGCCAACTTTTGAAACCTTAGCAGAATATAAAATGGTTAAAACATTGGGGTGTGATTGTGTGGGAATGAGTACAGTTCCTGAAGTAATCGTTGCACGACACATGGAATTAGAAACTTTTGGTATTTCTGTAATTACAGATATGGGTGACGCTGAAAGTATTCACTCAATTACACACGAAGAGGTTCTTGAGGCTGCAAAAGAAGCTGAACCTCATGTTCGGAAACTTATAAAAGAACTAATTACGCAATATTAGTCTCAATCAATAAATTTGTCTCGATAACCTTGTAAAGGTTATCGGGATTAAATGGTTTAGTAATCACATCATTCATTCCAAAAGACATTAGCATATCTCTATTCTCATCTAATGATATCGCTGTTAATGCGATTATAGGAGTTTGTTTGTCAAATTTTCTTATTTCCTCTGTAGCAATTGTTCCATTTATTCCAGGCAAGTGAACATCCATAAGTACTAAATCGTACTTATTTTCTTTAAGTTTTAGTATCGCATCTTCACCAGTTTCGCACAATTCACAAACCATACGTTTTTTCTCAATGATTTTTTTGGTAATCATTTGATTGATCTTGTTGTCTTCTACCAAAAGAATCTTTTTATTGATGAATATAGTTTCATCTGAAACAAAATTGATGTTTACAGGCACCGTTTCCTCGCCTATTTTGAAGTCAAGTGTAAATGAAAAAGTAGAGCCTTTGTTGATTTCACTTTCTACGGAAATTTTTCCACCCATTAATGAAACAAGTCTTCTAACAATTGTTAGTCCGAGTCCTGTTCCTCCATATTTTCTGTTGATTTCTACAGAACCTTGAGAAAAACTTTCAAAAATACTTTCTTGTTTATCTTTAGGAATTCCTATGCCAGTGTCTTTTACTTCAAACTTTAAACTACAATCTTCCTCACTTTTGTGAATAACAGATGATTTTACGGTTATAGTTCCGTTACTCGTGAATTTTAATGCGTTGTTTATTAAATTGATAAAAATTTGGGATAATTTGGTTGGATCACCTATTAAATTATCAGGAACTTCGTTTCCTATTTCTAGTTTAAATTCGTTATTGTTTTGACTAGCCTGTTCTTTTAACGAATTCTGAATGTTATGTAATAATTCTTTAAAATTGAAATTGATTTGTTCTACTTCAATGTTATTAGATTCAATTCGGTTAATTTCAAGAATTTCATTAATGTAGGTAAGAAGATAATTTCCTGAAAACTTAAGCGATTTTAAATACTCAATTTGGCTAGCTTTGGGCTTTTCTTCCAATAAGATGTGTGAAATTCCGTTAATTGCGTTAAGCGGTGTTCTTAGCTCATGACTTACTGTTGAAAGAAATTCTGCTCTAGCTTTTGAAGCTTTTTCCATTCTTTCTTTTGCAATTTCTAACTCATTATTTTTGTCACGAAGCAATTCGTTTGATTTGTTTCTAATGATATTGTTTTTGTACAAAGACAAACTTAATAATGAAAGAATAGTAATCAAAGCAATACTTAAGATGTTGATTAGTTTAGAAAATTTGCCTTCTTTTTCTTGTTCCTTATTTTCTTTGTCGAGCTTTTCCATCGATTTCATGATGTCATTCACTTTTGCTCTTTCAGAAACAATATTTTGCTCATTACTTTTTGATATAGACTGTAAAGAATCTTTAAGTTTTGTGTATGATTTTAAATAAATAAGAGATTTATGAGAATCTCCCATTTTTTCATATAATTCACTTAAAAGTT
>CBFHBH010000410.1:0-2395 GCA_965653735.1 uncultured Flavobacterium sp.
CTCCTTTCCAAGTGAAAACAGTCATTTTTGTTTTGATGTAGAATGACTTTTTAATTTCTTCTTCGTCTTTTCCGTTTTCGCTTAAAATTCTCCAACGCTCAGTATTACGCATTGAACGTTCCATGATTTTATCGATATCTGGTTGTTTGATATTAACAAACGGAGCCGTTTTATTATTCTTCATTTCGCTCCAGAATTCTTCTTGTAAATTTGCTAAATGTTCTTTAACAGCTTCTTCAGCATACAACTGCATTCTTGAATCTATGGTAGTATAAATTTTTAATCCATCAGAATAAATGTTATAATCAGAACCGTCTTCTTTCTTGTTTTCTTTTACCCAAGTTTTCATATAATCACGAAGATACTCACGGAAATAAGTTGCTGTTCCTTCGTTATACTTTTCTGGTGTAAATGTCAATACAATTGGTTTTGCTTGATATTTTTCTTTTTCAGATGTCGTTAAAAAGTGATTTTTTTCCATCTGCTTTAAAACCACATTACGACGATCTTTTACCTTTTCTTCACGCTTCAATGGATTGAATAATGAAGGATTTTTAAGCATTCCTACTAACATTGCTGATTCATCAACTGTTAGATTTTTAGGTTCTTTTGCAAAGTATACTTTTGCCGCTGAACGTATTCCCACGGCAGTATTAATAAAGTCAACTTTATTAAAATACATTGCAATGATTTCGTTTTTAGTGTATTGTCTTTCTAAACGGATGGCAATAATCCATTCTTTAGCTTTTTGAATAATACGAAAAGGTAAAAAACGAGAACCTTCTCCGTGGAAAAGTAATTTTGCCAACTGTTGTGTGATTGTACTTGCACCACCACGACTTCCTAAACTTAATGAAGCACTTAAGGTTCTTCTTCCGTCGATACCTGAATGTTCATAAAAACGTTCATCTTCAGTAGCTACTAAGGCTTTTACTAAATAAGGTGGTAAATCTTCATATTTTACTGGAGTTCTGTTTTCATTAAAGAACTTACCGATAACCACTCCATCGGAAGAGATAATTTCTGTAGCTAAATTCGACTCTGGGTTTTCAAGTTCCGAGAAGGATGGCATTGAACCAAAAAGTCCCCAAGAAGCAAATAAGAAAAACAACAGTAATCCTCCAAAGAACATGAAGAAATACTTCCAAAACTTTTTCACATAGTGTGAATAATCTGGTTTTTTTGTATTTAATTTTTGTGCCATTTTATTTTGTATCTAAAGATTCTATTCTAAAACCTATTTCTGTAACTCCGTTAAGTTTTTCAACTCCTTTTACTTTTCCTGTTTGCCTTACCGCTTGCTGAATTGAGACTTTATATGTTCCTTTTTCTGGAAAAGTGAAATTTTCTTTATACCAAAGTTTGCTTTCTTTTATATCTGAAAAACCTTCACCCATTAATGTTCCATCAGGATTTGCCATTTGATACTCTAACGTATCCACTTTGATTTTACCTTTTGGCTCTTCCATTTTTACAATTAGAAACAAATTACTGAATTCGTAATCGTCGTTGTTTCTAACATTAACAAACATATTGACTGGCTTTTTTGAAACCTCTTGATCAAACTTAAAGGTTATAATACTGTCTCGGTGCCAACCATCATCGATAGTTTTGTAATCATCAAAAATTTGTGTTTTATCACACGATACAAAAACCAATGCGATAAAAAGTAAACAGAAACTATTTTTTAGCATCTTTATTTTCTTTTTTGAATTTTGGTTTTGGTCCATTATTAGCAGGTTTTGGATTGGCATTATTACTTGATTTTGGGTTAGTAGTATTACCATTATTTGCTTCCGCAGGACGCTTTCTTTTTTTATTGTTTGATTTTTTCTTTTTAGGCTGATCAAAACGTGTTAAACTATCTTGACCCATAGCATTTTGGAATGTTTTTTCTACTGCTGGTTTTTCTTCTTCAACAGCAAATTCCTCTAACGATGCTACTTTAATTTTTTGTTTGTTTTTTGAAATGATTTCTTTCACTTCAGTCGTTTTCAAAACATGCCAATGTGCAAAATTGTCTGTATAAGCAAACCACATTAATCCTTTGAAAATATCTAGTTTCTGACAAACCGCGTCACCTTTTTCAGTATAAAGTTTAGTATCCATATCTGGAAAATCTTTTAAAGCATCCATGTATGAATCTAACTCATAGTTTAAACAACATTTTAGTTTACCACATTGTCCAGCTAACTTTTGAGGATTTAGCGACAGTTGCTGATATCTTGCTGCCGATGTGTTTACACTTCTAAAGTCGGTTAACCAAGTAGAACAACATAATTCACGACCACAAGAACCGATTCCTCCTAAACGAGAGGCTTCTTGGCGGAAACCAACTTGTTTCATCTCGATTCTTATTCCAAAAGCCGAAGCATAATCTTTGATTAACTGACGA
>CBFHBH010000411.1:0-2383 GCA_965653735.1 uncultured Flavobacterium sp.
ATTTACGGATTGATTTTCTACAGATTGTTCTCCCATTACAGACATGAACACACAAGGTTTTTCTTCAGTAGTTGGTTTTTTTACAGGAGTTTCTTTTTCATATCGAGAAAGTGATTTGGTTTCCGAAGTGGTTTTTGCAGTAAGAACTATTCCAGTAAACAGTACTGTTCCACCTATTGCAATTAAAAGTTTTTCAGTTTTCATAGCTTTTCGTTTTAAGATTATACCTCAAAATTATTCCAAGAAATTGCACGTTTTTTGCAGAATGGGTGAAAGAGGGAGTTGACTTGGTGAAACTGTTTTGATAGCATTTTTTAAAATAGTTTCTTTACATTGTCAAATATTTACAAAGAAGATGCGAGTAAGTTGGATGTTTTGGACTGTTGTTTTTGTGTTAGGGTTTCAATTTGAAATGGTAGCACAACAAGATAGTATTGTGCCAAAGTATAAAAGCAAAAAAGCATATCCAGTAAAAATTAGCAGATTGCTAAGAATTATGAAACTTTAGCTAAAGGATTTTCAGATAAACAAGATTTTGCAAAAGCTGAAGAATATCTTAAAAAAGCCTTGGCAAGTTATACAAAACTTAATCTGAATGACGATAGAACTAGAGTTGCTCGTAGCTTAGCTAAAGTACAGGAGTCACAAAACAAAGTAAATGCGGCGATCAAAAGCTATGAAGTGGCTGGTGCAGCCGCAGAAGAAAAAAAGGATATGCAACTCAATAATAATGATGCAGATCGTTTAAGAAATAGCAACAGTCCAGCTGCCCAAGCTGCTTATTCAAGAAAAAACATTGATATTCTTGAAAAAGAAAGTTCTAAAAAGGAAGAAGTAGCCGATGCTTATGTACAGCAGGCCACTGTAGATTTGAAACTTAAGGATAAAGAATCGGCTATTCAAAACTTTGAAAAAGCGATAACATATTCTAAGGATAAACCAGAAGAAGTGGTAAAACTCAGAAACGAAATTGCAAAAGTATATGTTGCCGATAATCAGTTTGAGAAAGCGATTTCAATTAATCAAAAATTATTAGATGATGCTGTTAAGCAAAATGATTTTGATACACAGATTAAACAATTACAATCATTAAGCACAATATATTTTAAAAAGGAAGAACCTGAAAATGCGGTAGCTTCTTTAAAAAAAGCCTATAGTTTAGCATCACATTATGGTAAAACAGATGAGGTTAAAAGTAGTTTAAAGCAATTACTTGAGTACTATAAGTCGAATGGAAAACAAAAAGAAAGCATGGCTTTGTATGAAGATTTTTTTAAGAATTTTGATCAATTGATAAAAAAAGATAGTACACTGATTGATGAAAAAACTTTCCAAGTTACCGAGGACAGAATCAAACAACTTGAAAAAGAAAAACAATTAAAAGACGAGTTAATTTCGAAGAAAAACACTTTTAATTATTTCCTAATTGGGATTTCTGCTTTGTTGTTGCTTTTGGTAGGTTTTATTGTAAAGGCTTTATATTCTATTAAAACTAAAAACAAAGAAATTGCGTTGCAATCGTTGCGTAGGGAAATGAATCCTCATTTTATTTTCAATAGTTTGAATAGCGTAAACCAATTTATTTCGCAAAATAAAGAATTGGAAGCCAACAAATATCTTTCTTCTTATTCTCACTTAATGCGTAATATGATGGAGAATTCAAACAAAGATTTTATCAGTTTAAGCAATGAAACAGAACAGCTTAAAAAGTATTTGGATCTAGAACATCTTCGCTTTCAAGATAAATTTGACTATCAGATTTTAATAGATGATGCTTTAGATACCGAAGTGGTTTTAGTGCCTAATATGTTAATTCAGCCTCATCTTGAAAATGCAATCTGGCACGGCTTACGTTATCGTGAAACTAAAGGACTTTTATTACTGAAGTTTGAATTGAATAGAGGAGAAATTTCGGTTATTGTAGATGACAACGGAATAGGATTAACACAAAGTGCCGAACTTAAAACTCGTAATCAAAAAGTTCATCAGTCGCGTGGCGTTACCAACACCAAGGAGCGTATAAATCTTTTGAATGAATTGTACAAAACCAATATTTCTTTTTCTATTACTGAAAAAAATAGCGGAGAAACAGGAACAGTAGTAAAAATTGTATTCCCTAAGATTGAAAAAGTATGATGACACTGCAAAAAATACAAGCTGTTATTGTTGAAGATGAAATTGCTGCACGCGAAGTGCTTAAAAATTATCTAAGCAAGTACTGTCCAATGGTTGAGGTAATAGGGGAGGCTCAAAATATAAAAGAAGCGGTTCCACTGTTACATGAAGTAACACCTCAATTGGTTTTTTTGGATGTCGAAATGCCATTTGGCAATGCTTTTGATGTGTTGGAAGCTTGTAAGGATTTACATTTTGAAACTATTTT
>CBFHBH010000412.1:0-2382 GCA_965653735.1 uncultured Flavobacterium sp.
TCTGTTATTATTCAATTGCTAATTGTCAATTAATAATTACATTTGCACCTTAATTCTAAAATACTTTATGGAGCTATTTTTACTCGTAATTTTTTACTTTTTCATTGCTATTATATTTATCCAAACGGTGTACTATTTGTTCATTTTTGGAAAGTTTTCTTTTGGTAAAAATGAAAAAAATGCTCCTAAACACCTTTCGGTTTCTGTATTGGTTTGTGCCAAAAATGAAGAAGAAAACTTAAAAAAATATCTTCCTTTATTAATCAACCAGAATTATCAAAATTTTGAAATAGTTGTTATTGATGACGCTTCTTCCGACAATACCCGTGACTTAATTGAAGAATATCAAGCGAAATATCCAAACTTAATAAAGCTTGTAAAAGTCGAAAACAACGAAGCCTTTTGGGGAAATAAAAAATTCGCATTAACACTTGGTATCAAAGCTGCTTCTAAAGAATATTTACTACTTACTGATGCCGATTGTTATCCAAGTTCGGAAAATTGGATTGCCGAAATGACTTCTCATTTCACACTTCACAAAACATTTGTTTTAGGTTACGGTGCTTACGAAAAAGAATCTGGATTTCTAAACAAGTTAATCCGTTTTGAAACCTTACTTACTGCAACACAATATTTTTCTTGGGCAAAAATAGGAAGACCTTATATGGGTGTTGGTCGTAATTTAGCTTATAAAAAAGAGGAGTTCTTTAGAGTTAATGGATTTATCCATCACATGAAATTACGTTCTGGTGATGATGATTTGTTTGTAAACGAAGCGGCTAATGGCGAAAAAACAACTATTTCTACTAATCCAGAAGGTTTTACATATTCTAAACCCAAAGAAACTTTTGGCGCTTGGATTATGCAAAAGAGAAGACATGTTTCTACTGCCAAACATTATAAAGGGTTTGATAAATTTCAATTAGGATTATTTTTTATATCTCAATTCTTATTTTTCATACTTCCTATTCCATTATTGGCATTACAATACCAGTGGATAATAATACTAGCACTTATTGCGTTCAGATATTTAATTTCGTGGTTATCATTAGGATTCTCTGCTGGGAAGCTAGAGGAGAAAGATGTGATGTACTGGTATCCTATTTTAGAAATAATCCTTATATTGACACAAATTAATGTGTTTATTAAGAACATCTTTTCAAAACCATATACTTGGAAATAAAAAAATATATTGAAAAAGCCGTTTTGGGAGACCAAGTCGCTTTTACTTTCCTACTCGACAGATACTGGAATGAGGTTTATGGCTTTATGCTTCAACGTACTGAAAACGAAACAGATGCCGAAGACATTACCATTGAAACCTTCTCAAAGGCATTCGACAAAATTTCCACCTATAATCCCGAATTCCAATTCAATACTTGGTTAATAGCAATTGCTAAAAATGTTCATATTGATTTATTAAGAAAGAAGAAATCATCTCTTTTTATCGACATAACCGATGAAGAAGATGACATTGCTTATACTATTGCTGACTCCTCACCTTCTGCCGAAGACAAATTAATTACTGAACAAAACTTAAATCGCCTTTTACAGTATATAAAAGAACTTAAACCTGCTTATCAGGAGGTGATTCAAATGCGTTATTTCCAAGAAATGAGTTATCAGGAAATTGCCGATGAGCTTAACGAACCACTTAATAACGTTAAAGTAAAGCTATTGAGAGCAAAGAAACTTCTTGCTGAAATCATTTCAGGTAAATAATTATACACTACTAGTTCAAACTAACATCTTATTGCATTTTTTTTATCTTTGGCAAAAAACCAAACCAATGCAGACTTTCTCTAACCAAGAAAAACTAAAACACTTATTTTCTTTACCTGTAATTGTAGCTGCCTTAGGCTACTTTGTTGATATTTACGATTTATTACTTTTCGGTATTGTTCGTGTTCCAAGTCTCAAAGATTTAGAATTAAACCCAGACACATCAGGTACTTTGATAATGAATTTTCAAATGTTTGGTCTATTATTAGGCGGAATATTATGGGGAGTCCTTGGTGATAAAAAAGGGAGACTTTCGGTACTATTTGGATCTATCATTGTATATTCTTTAGCCAATATTGCTTGCGGATTTTTACCACAATTTACTTTTGAAGACAAAACAACTATTTATGCTACATTACGCTTCATAGCTGGGATTGGTTTAGCGGGAGAACTAGGTGCGGGTATTACTTTAGTATCTGAATCTTTACCTAAAGAACTTCGAGCAATTGGAACATCTATTGTAGCTGGTTTTGGTTTAATGGGTGCTGTGGTAGCACAACTTTCGGTAGAATTGGCAGGAAGTTGGACAACTGCTTATTTTATTGGAGGAACACTTGGATTGCTATTACTGTTTTTACGTGTAGGAGTTGTCGAATCGGG
>CBFHBH010000413.1:0-2363 GCA_965653735.1 uncultured Flavobacterium sp.
GATAAGACGTGAGTTTTACATATACTGAATTCCAAAATTTGATTTTCAATCCTAATTCATTTGACTCTAATTTATTATCAATATTGGGTTTTTATGCTAACATGATAATAGCAGTTGATGCCGATTCTTTTTCATTAGAAGGAGGTACCAAAGCATTAGAAGGCGCTATGAATATTGTAAACAATGCGCAGCAAACACAAGAAAAAGCCTGGACATCAAGCGGTAATCAAAATAGATATTATTTAGTAAACGATATGTTGTCGCCAACATATGCTCCTTTTAGAAAAGCTATTTATGAATATCATTATGGTGCTTTGGATAAAATGGCTGATAATCAAAAAGAAGGAAAAGAAGGAATTAAAAAAGCACTTAAAACATTAAGAGAAGTTGCAAATGTTCGTCCTAATGCGTACTTAACTCGTGTTTTCTTTGATGCAAAAGCTAATGAAATACTTGATATTTTTACTGATGGACCAAAAGTTGACATAACTGAAGTTATTGATAACTTAAATAGATTATCTCCTACAAATTCTAGTAAGTGGAGTCAAATTAGTTATTAAATTTGTCGCATGCTTACATTATTATCAATTAAAACTTTGCCTTAATTGAACAGTTAGAAATAAATTTTTCTAACCAATTCTCTATAATTACCGGTGAAACTGGTGCTGGAAAATCTATTCTATTAGGTGCTTTAGGTTTGGTTTTAGGAAATCGTGCCGATTTAACTTCCTTAAAAGATAAGGAACAAAAATGTGTTATTGAAGCACATTTTGATTTAGTTAAATATGATTTGAAGGATTTTTTTGAAGCCAATGATTTAGATTATGAAGATCAAACAATCATTCGTCGAGAAATTTTGCCTTCAGGTAAATCAAGGGCTTTTATAAATGATAGTCCGGTAAACTTAACCGAATTGCAAGATTTAGGAGGTTTCTTGATAGACATACATTCGCAACATCAAACACGTGAATTGACTGAAGAAGTTTACCAAATTGAAATACTTGATGCAGTTGCGAATCATCAAAACGTTTTATTAGAATACAAACAACATCTTTTAGCTTATAAATCATTTAAAAGTGAACTAAAAAAGCTTCAAAATGAAAAAGAATCACTTTCTAAAGAAGCTGATTATAACGCTTTTTTACTTGAAGAATTACTTTCTGCTAATTTAAAAGAAGGTGAACAAGTAGAATTAGAATCTACATATGAAAAGCTTAATAATGTTGAATTTATTAAGGAAAATCTAGATAAATCTTTGGCTTTAGCCAATGAAGAAGAAATTGGAATCATTCAAAGCTTAAAAGAAATTAAAAATTCACTTCAAAAAGTTTCTAATCTTTCTGAAGACTATAAAGTACTCCAAGAGAGAGTGTCAAGCGTTTTAATTGAATTTGATGATATTGTCAAAGAGATTTTAATTCAGGCAGAAAAATTATTTAATGATCCTGAAAAGTTAGAATTAGTAAGTCAAAAACTTCAAATGATTTATAATCTTCAAAAGAAACATAATGTTGCAACTATTGAAGAACTTTTAGTAATTCAAAATGATTTGGATTCGAAAGTAGTTTTAGCTGATGACTTAGATAATCAAATCCAAAAATTAGAAATAAAGATTGAAGAGGAACAATCAATTTTAACCGATTTATCTTCTAAAATTTCAGAGAATAGAAAAATTGCGGCTCCTATTTTGGTAAATCAAATTGTAGAAGTTTTATCACAATTGGGAATGCCAAATGCAAGGTTTCAGTTTGATATTAAATCATCTGATAGCTTTTTAACAAGTGGTAAAGATGAAATTCAATTATTGTTTTCTGCAAACAAAGGAACCGATTTTGGACTTTTGAAAAAAGTAGCTTCTGGAGGGGAAATGTCACGAATAATGTTGGCAGTGAAATCTATTTTAGCTAATTACTCTAAATTACCAACAATCATTTTTGATGAAATTGATACTGGAGTTTCTGGTGAAATAGCCCAAAAAATGGGAGATATAATGAAAGTGATGAGTTCAAAAATGCAAGTTTTTGCCATTACGCATTTACCACAAATTGCTGCAAAGGGGAACCAACACTATAAAGTATATAAGTCAGATAAAGAAAATACAACTGTGTCTGAGCTTAAGTTATTAGGGACAGAAGAGCGTGTTATCGAAATTGCCGAAATGCTTTCAGGAAAAGATATTTCAGAATCAGCTATTACACATGCAAAAGCTTTGCTTAACTAATAAATTAAATTAAATTTGCCTTACAAACTAATTAAAATTGAGTTATGATTATAGAGCCTAGAATGAGAGGATTTATATGCCTAACTGCTCACCCTGAGGGATGTGCACAGAGTGTAAAGAATCAAATCGAGTATGTAAAATC
>CBFHBH010000414.1:0-2361 GCA_965653735.1 uncultured Flavobacterium sp.
CTAAAATTGAAACAGGTAAGTTAGAGTTGGAATACAAGAAAACAAACCTCCACGAACTTTCACATCAAATTATAGATATTATTCGATTTGATTCTGAGCAAAAAAATATCTCACTATCACTAAACATTGATAAAGAAGTACCAAAATATATTGTCACAGATGCCTTAAGAATTAAGCAGGTACTACTTAATTTACTTTCTAATGCTGTAAAATTTACCAATAAAGGTAAAGTCCATTTTCAAATTGAATTTATTGGTAAAACAAAAACAAATGCCAAACTTAAATTTTCTGTCATTGATAGTGGAATTGGTATTAAAAAGGCAAATCAAGAGAAAATATTTGAGCCTTTTTCACAAGAAGACAATTCTACTACTAGAAAATATGGAGGTACTGGTTTAGGACTGGCAATTTCTAATAAAATTCTGAAATTAATGCACAGCAAATTAGAGTTGGATAGTGAAATAAACAAAGGCAGTACTTTTTATTTTGAGTTAGAAGCTAAATATTTTGAAGATGAAATTGACTCAGAACATGATTCAGACGTTAAAGAAATGGAAGTGAATTATGAAGATATTAGTTTGATTCACAAAAAAACTGTTTTCAGTTTGGCCAAAAAAGTATTGGTTGTTGAAGATAATAAAATCAATATGCTTTTAGCTAGGACTATGATCAAGAAAATTATTCCTGATGCAATAATTTTTGAAGCAAGTAATGGTAAAATTGGTGTAGAAAAATGTAGTGAAGTAAATCCAGATTTAGTACTTTTAGATATCCAAATGCCTGTTATGAACGGATATGAAGCAGCATTAGATATAAGAAAGTTTAATACAAAAGTACCTATTGTAGCTTTAACAGCAGGTACAATAAAAGGAGAAAAGGAAAAATGTATTGAGTCAGGTATGAATGATTACATATCCAAACCAATTGATAAAGATATTTTTGAAGGTATTTTGTTTAAATGGTTACAGCATAATTAATTTACTATAAACTAAACTTATAAAACTATGAAATGGCAAGGTAGACGTCAAAGTGAGAATGTTGAAGACAGGAGAGGAATGTCAACTGGTGGCAAAGTTGTTGCTGGAGGTGGTGCAATCGGAATCATCATCTTATTACTTAATTTATTTGGAGGTGAAACAGGCCAAACACTAGCACCTATGTTAGAGCAAATGAATCAGGGACAAACTACAACTCAAACTGAGCAAAGAGAACTAACTCAGGAAGAAAAAGTTGTAGGAGAGTTTGTAGCTACAATGTTTGCTGATAATGAAGATACTTGGCAAAAAATATTTCAAGAAAACAATATGAAATATCGTTTCCCAAAAATGGTCATGTTTACTGATGCTGTAGAAACAGCATGTGGCAGTGCAACGGCAGCTTCAGGTCCTTTTTATTGTCCAGGTGATGAAAAGGTGTATATGGATTTGGTTTTTTTTAATGAATTGCAAACACGTTTTGGAGCCAAAGGGGGTGATTTTGCAATTGCTTATGTTATTGCACACGAAGTTGGACATCATATTCAAACGGTTTTAGGAACCTCTAATAAAGTTCGTCAATTGCAGTCCAAAATGGATCAGGTTGAGGGAAATAAACTTTCTGTAGCTTTAGAATTGCAAGCCGATTTTTATGCAGGAGTTTGGGCAAGATACAATCAGCAAAATTTAGATGCTGATGATATTGATGAAGCACTAAGTGCTGCACAAGCTGTGGGTGACGATGCAATTCAGGAAAGGATGCAAGGACATGTTGAACCTGAATCATTTACACATGGTACTTCTGAGCAACGCAAATATTGGTTTATGAGGGGCTACAAAACTGGAGACATTAAGCAAGGTGATACTTTTGCAGAGTTAGAATAAAAAATCGGGAAACACTCCCGTTTTTTTATTGATTTTAAAATTATTTTGTTTAACTTTAAGTGTTTTTTGTTAAACAAATTTTTGATAATCAATGTTTTGTATTTTATATTAATGTCATGAAAGTATTGTTAACTGGTGCTAACGGATATGTTGGAAGACGACTTCTACCAGAATTACTTGCAAAAGGATTCGAGGTTGTTTGTTCAGTGAGAGATAAAAATAGACTAGGTATAGATACTGAAACATTGAAAAAAATAACCATTTGGGAAGTTGATTTTTTAGAAGAAGTAAATTTAAATAATTGTCCATCAAAGATTGATATAGTCTATTATCTAATTCATTCCATGTCTACTTCTTCAGAAAATTTTGATGATTTAGAAGCTAAAGCAGCAATTAATTTTAATACTTACATGGACTCAATTAAGGTAAATCAAGTGATTTATCTTAGTGGAATAACAAACGACCCTAACTTATCGAAGCATATGGCCTCAAGGTCTAATGT
>CBFHBH010000415.1:0-2356 GCA_965653735.1 uncultured Flavobacterium sp.
ACTAATGAGGTTCATTATCAAATAACAAAAGATACAGCAAAAAAAGTAGTGAGTCCTTTCACACCGGATGGCACTTTTAAAACAGCTCTTAACGGTTATGAAAACTTAGCTTCAAAATACCCTTACTTTAAATACGAAATTCCAAGTCAGAAAAAATCATTAATAAGCTATTTTCTTTCCTATATGGGTTTTGGAGGATATTTAAATCCGTTTACCAATGAAGCACAAGTAAATAGTGAAATTCCAATGTATGCTTTTCCTGCAACTTTATGTCACGAAATGGCACATCAAATTGGTTTTGGAAGCGAGAGTGAATGCAATTTTATAGGTTTTATGACCTCAACTCACAATGATAATTTACATTTTAAATATGCAGGATACACTTTTGCATTACGCTATTGCTTAAATAACATTGGCTTTAAAAACGAAAAATTATATAATGATTTAAAAAAGACTGTAAATCCAGGAATTTTTGAAAATTACAAAGAAAGTGAAGTGTTTCATGAAGCCCACGAAACATTTATAAATACAATTTTTGAAGCTTTCTATGATAACTTTCTAAAACTCAACCAGCAAAAAGATGGATTACAGAGTTATAGCAAGTTTGTAGATTTAATGGTTAACTATTACGACAAGAAAGAATTATAAAAAAAGCCCCAGATTGGGGCTTTTTTATAATCATTAATTAGCTATTTAATTTCAGTTACTATTGCAGTAAAAGGTTTTTTACCAACATTTGTCGTTTTATGTGTCACTGCTTCAGACCAACCTACCTGTCCTGCTTTAAATTCAACAACAGCAGGTTCTTTATCCTTTATCTCAACTTTCATTTTCACATCGGTTACTGCATAAACAGAATACTGCGGATGAGAATGCCAATCGGCAACAGCTCCTGGTGCAAAAGTTACTTCCGAAACATTAACCTTAGCATTATCGGTTAAAACCTTTTTTGTGACTCCTGGCCAAGGTTCCATTTTTTCTTGTGCATTTACCACACCTACAAATAATGTTAGCAAAAAGACTAGCATTATAGTCAGAATTGATTTTTTCATACAAATATGTATTTGAATTTTGCCTACTCTACATAGTTTTCGGCTTCCCTTATTAAAAAATAATAACCTTGGAATTGTTTAAGGGAAATATTGTCTGATAATCTTCCTTCTCTATCAAATCGAATGTAATTGTAAACCCAATTCAAAAAAACAACTGCTTTGTTTTTAAATCCAATTAATGAAAAAAGATGCACAAACATCCACACAAACCATGCAAAAACACCATTAAAATGATACTTGGGTAAATCCACCACAGCTTTATTTCTACCAATTGTTGCCATTGAACCCTTATCATTATATTCAAATGGTGTCATGGGCTCATTTTGGATAAATTTAATCAAATTATCTCCTAATAATTCTCCTTGTTGAATAGCTGGTTGGGCCATCATTGGGTGTCCTTGTGGATATAATTCAGATTCCATTGAAGCAATATCCCCAATGGCAAAAATATTATTATAACCCTTCACCTGATTAAATTCATTTACTCTGATTCTTTCTACTCTTTCAACCAAAGAATTAACATCTAAACCTGAAACGGCTGCTCCTTGCACACCTGCTGTCCAAATCACTGTAGCCGAATCAAAAGTTAAATCAGAGTTTGTAGATATAGTTCTTCCGTCATAGTTTGTCACTCTTACATTCTTCCAAATTTTAACACCCAAACCTTCTAAAAAAGCTTCAGAAGCATTAGAAGATTCAACACTCATGGTATTCAAAATTCGGTCACCACTTTGAATAAGATTGATTTGCATTTTCTGAATATCGAGATCAGGATAATCTTTTTGTAATATCGCTTTTTTCATTTCGGCCAATGCTCCTGCAAGTTCTACACCTGTTGGTCCTCCTCCTACTAACACAAAGTTTATTAATGCTTCTCTGTCAGCTTGATTTTTTGTCAAAACTGCTTGTTCAAAATTTTCAAGAATTAAACTTCGAATATTCAATGCCTGTGGAATTGTTTTCATTGACATAGAGTTGCGCTCTATTTCTTTATTCCCAAAGTAATTGGTTTTTGAACCTGTAGCAATTACTAAATAATCATAATGTAAATCCCCAATTTCTGAAATTACTTTTTGGTTTTGAGTGTCAATTTCTTTTACAGATGTTAATCTGAAATAAAAATCTTTACAACCTTGCATCACTTTCCTAATTGGATAAGCAATGGAACCTGCTTCTAATCCTCCTGTGGCTACTTGATACAATAATGGTTGAAAAGTATGGTAATTGTGTTTATCGAGTAAAACAACTTGTAAATTTTTGTTTTTAAGTTTTGCTGTAAGTGGTTTTACCGCGTGCGAAAAAAA
>CBFHBH010000416.1:0-2351 GCA_965653735.1 uncultured Flavobacterium sp.
CACTAGCTTCTAATAGTCCAGAAGTCTTTTTGATTGGCACAATTTTAACACCTGAATAGGTAAAACAAGCAAGGATTAATATGACAAACAATATCACTTTGATAATACTAGAAACTTCTTGTACAATACTTCCATTTTTTATTCCAGTCGAATGAAGCAATGTAAAGCCTACTAGGAATGCAATAGCAATAATAGTAGTCATGTTTTTCCATTCTGGAATGAGAATTACAATATACTCACTAATGACAATACAAAAGAAAGCAGGTGCAATAGCATTAGAAAAATAGTCAAACCAACCCGTTATAAATCCGGCATAATTACCAAAAGCATGTTTTACATAATTATATGAACCACCAGCTTTGGGCAACATTGTGGCTAATTCTGCATAAGTTCCAACGCCAATCAAGACGTAAATACCACCCAATAACCAGCAAGTAATGATGAGCCAATAATTATTTAACATTCCAGCAATTGTTCCTGGAGTTCTCAATATGCCTACACCTATTGTTCCACCAATGAGAATAGCAATTCCGAAACTAACACCAAGTATTTTTTTTAGTTGATTAGGGGAATTGTTATCCATAAGTGTATATTGTTTTTATTTTTTATTAAACTCTTCGTGATTATCAATAAAAGTTATTTTACGGGTAGGAGCAATATTTACTCTCAAATCGAAAATATCAAAGCGGTTGTAATGACCTAAAATGTCGTGCATTTGTTTGGGTTGAATACATTTGGCCAAATCAATATCGGCATAAACAATTCCTTCGTCATCAATTAACGGTTCACCAATTACTGCGCCATTTGGCCCAATGAAACCTGAAAAGGCAGAATTTTTACGTGTTAGTAATTCTTCAATATTTGGAACATCATCTTTCAATGCCTCCATAATTTCTTTTGAAATGGTCGAACAAGAAACAATAGTAAATAATTTACCTTCAAAAGAATGTGCAGCGGCACGTATCTTAATCGCTTCTGCCATATTATAATCAGGAGGTGCTACAGGCAACGAAATATAATTTGCGATATGAATCAGTTCACCTTGAGATAATAGAGTAAAACGTGCTAAAGTATTAGTATTCTCACCACAAGCTAATGTGCCAATGGGACCAATTTCTGTATCGTAAACTTTTAACGATGAACCGTCACCTGAAGTCCAGGTTAGTTTTTCTGCCCAAGTGGGAACCAGTTTACGATGTCTTCCGATAAGTTCACCTTTATTATCAATAATTAGATTTGTATTATAAATTTCTCCATAGCTATTACCACGTTCGTTAACTCCAATGACGATATAAATATCGTTATCCTTCGCAGC
The DNA here is from genome assembly GCA_965653735.1 of uncultured Flavobacterium sp. Taxonomy (GTDB): domain Bacteria; phylum Bacteroidota; class Bacteroidia; order Flavobacteriales; family Flavobacteriaceae; genus Flavobacterium. The sequence continues at coordinate 1,316 of CBFHBH010000416.1, forward strand.
CTGATACAAACGCAACATATCGCTATCCTCAGTAGTTATAGAACTTTTATAAAGTTCTTCATACCATTTACTGCCTTGCACTGGTGTCATAACCCAATTCCAATAGGGATATCCCGCGACAAACACTTCAGGAAAAGCAATTAGTTTTGCTCCATTTGTGGCAGCTTCCTGAACAAAAGAAATCGCTTTATCAATCGTTTTTTCAACATTAAGAAAAATTGGAGAGGTTTGAACAGTTGCGGCTTTGAATTTTTTAAACTCCATGATTTATTGTGGTAAAAGGAAATAACTTATTTTTTCTCTCATAGCATCGCTAAAATGTTCTGAAGAGATTGTTTTTCTGTCTTTGGCGATTTTTACGTTTACAAGTGTTACTTCGCCTTCTAAAATAGTTTCATTTTGCTGATTTTTATACATAAAACCACAAAGTAGGGAAGAAGAACGTAACTCCTTAACCCATAATTCTTTAATAATAACTTCGCCTAAGCGGGCTGCTTTTTTGAATTGTACTTTCAAATCTACTGTTGGAATTCCATTAGTTTCATGCATTTTAGAAAATGGACGGTGTAACGCTTCTTCGAACCAATCTTCAACTAATGCGTTAAGCATCTCCAGAAATCTTGGATAAAAAACAATTCCGGCAAAATCAATATGCTCAAAACGAATTTTTTCTGTCTTAATAAAATACTTCATGTTTGTAAAAATAAGTATTATTTCAATTTAAATCGTTGGATTTTACCTGTTTCTGTTTTTGGTAAAACATCGATAAAATTAATTACTCTAGGGTATTTGTAAGGTGCAGCTATTTCTTTGAACCACTGTTGAATAGATTTTGCCAATTCATCTGTTGCTTTATCTTTTTCTTTTAAAACAATATGAGCACAAACAAGCATTCCGCGTTCTTCATCAGGTAGTCCCACAACGGCACATTCCTGAATTTCTTCATGTGTCAATAAAACACTTTCCACTTCAATAGCAGCAATGTTGTAACCTGAAGAAATAATCATATCATCACCACGAGCCACAAACCAAAAAA
>CBFHBH010000417.1:0-2343 GCA_965653735.1 uncultured Flavobacterium sp.
GCCTTTATAATCATTTAAAAAATTATAAAAATGAAAAAGACTAAAATGTACATAGGCCTTTCGTTATTTGCGATTTCAGGCCTATTATTAATCGCTGCTGATCATGCTGATGCACCAGCAGTAACTGGTAATGCTTCAGATATTACCGATGTGTATGCTTTTCAAGGGCAGAATACAAGTAACATGGTTTTTGTTGTTAACTCACAAGGATTGTTAAGTCCAGGAGCTACAGCGAGTGCAACATTTAACGAGAATGTGCTAACAGAAATCAACATTGATAATAATAATGACAATGTTGAAGATCTAGTTATTCAGGCAATCAAACGTGGAAATAAAATGTATTTCTTTGGTCCTGTTGCACCGGGTGCTACTGGCACTTCAAGTACAATAAAAACTAATAATGCATCTGGTAGTGTCGAAATTTCTCAATATGGTCAGGCAGCAATAATTGGAACAAATAATAATATGAAATTCTTTGCTGGACCAAGAGACGATCCATTCTTTTTCGATTTAAATCAGTATAAAGCTATTTTAGCAGGAACTGCAACTGGATTTAATAATCCTGGAACAGATACATTCGCAGGAACTAATGTGCTTTCTACAATTATTGAAGTACCAAAAACTTCTTTAGGAACATCTTCGTCTATAAATGTTTGGGTAGAAACTAAACAAAAGCAATAATCTAAACTTTAAAATAAAATTTATGAAAACAAATAAATATATAATAGCTGCAATATCTATTTTAGGATTGTCAATGTTGATGAGTTGTAATGATGATGATGATATGCAAGTGATGGATTCTGGACCTGATTTTTCGGGAACTTATGTTCAAAAAGATCAAATGGCAAGACCAGCGATTAACACAGTCTTTGTCGCCTCGGGATCTCCTAAAGATGCATTTAATACAACAATCCCTTCTATGATGGGAGCTAGTTATCAGGCCACTTTTCAGTCAAGATTATTAGCTTTAAATTCAGGTTATACTACTAATGCTTTAGGACAAACAGCGGCTCAATTTACAGGACTATTGGCTACAGATGTTTTGAACGTAAGTAAAACTGGGACAACTACTTTTTTTGATGGTACAAATGTTTTAACAGGAAGAGCACTTGCTGATGATGTTATTGATGTAGAATTACTGTTAATTTTTGGAGGACCATCAGGAACTTCTAATCCCGGACTTACGTCAGACCATGTAAATGCAAATGATAAAGCATTTACAACTTCTTTCCCTTACTTAGCTTCGGCTTGGTAAACGGTTATTATTAATAGAGCATGTTTTATTAAAAGCATGCTCTTTTTAAAAACAAACAACAAACTAATAGAATGACCATGAAAATTTTATCTGTTTTTGCAACAATATTAATCACATTACTTTTTACAGGATGTGATAAAAAAAGTGAACAAATTACAAATGTTGATGACTATAATTCTTTTTTGGTATTAAATGAAAATAAAAAAATTGATTTTGCTTTAAAAGAAATTGAATTTTGGCAAAATAAATTTGATAATGCACCAACTCAAACCAGTTATCTAAATAAAATTGCCGCTAACTATACTTCACTTTTTGAGCAAACAGGAAATATAAAACACTTATACAAAGCAGAGGATTTACTCTTGAAATCTTGTAAAAAACTCAATTATACTGATGCGGGTTCTTTGCGCTCTTTAGCACGAAATTATATTACGCAGCATAGATTTAAAGAAGCTTTGGATTTAGCCAATAAAGCTTTTAAAACAAATGACAAAATAAAAGAAACTCATAAATTGCTTTTTGATGTTCACATGGAATTAGGTAATTATGAATTAGCAAAAAGTAATCTAAGAGCAATAAGTGATAGTAATGATTTCGATTATTTAATACGATTAGCAAAATGGAACGATCATAAAGGAGATTTAGATGCAGCAATTGCAATGATGGAAAAAGCTTCAGGAATTGTAGAAAAATTTGATAATAAATATCTTCTTTCATGGACGTATTCTAATCTTGGTGACATGTATGGACATGCAGGTAATATTGAAGAATCTTATAAGCATTATATAAAAACTTTAAAAATTGATTCTAATAATTCATTTGCTCTTAAAGGTTTAGCTTGGATTGCATTTTCGCACGAGAAAAATACATCAGAAGCAAAAAGAATAATAGATATTGTTTCTAAAAAACATAATTCTCCTGATTTTTATTTGCTAAAGGCTGAAATTGCTGAATACGAAAAAGATTTTGCTTCACAAGAAAAATATCTTCGAGACTATTTTACTATGCTCGATGAAAACGATTACGGTGTTATGTATAATAAATACAATGCTTTACTTTTTTCTGAAGATGATAAAAAGTTGACAAGA
>CBFHBH010000418.1:0-2333 GCA_965653735.1 uncultured Flavobacterium sp.
CAGCAGGGAAAGTGAAAGGCTTTTGGAATATAGTGTGGGTTGATGGTAGTTCGACTAAATCATTATTTGGGAAAAGCTTTTTTATTTCATTTCTTATGTATTTATCCATACCGTAGTTGTCATCAATATGTAAAAAACCACCACTTGTTAAATAGTTTCTAAGATTTTCGGCTTCTTGGTTGTTAAAAATTACGTTACCATGTCCAGTCATGTGTATAAAAGGATAAGAAAATATATCAGGACTACCTGGCGATACTGTCCCTGGTTTAATTTTTATTCTAGTATTGATGTTTGAATTGCAAAACTTAATTAAGTTGGGTAACGATGTTGGATTGGCATACCAATCTCCACCGCCGTTATATTTTAAAAGAGCAATCTCTTGAGAAAATCCCAAGTTCCAAAAAAAGAAAATCCCAAGCAAAAATAATTTGTTCATATTATTCATTAATAAAAACAATACTATGACAAGCAACTAGTGCTGCTGTTTCGGTTCTTAATCTAGTGTTTCCTAAAGAAATTGGAATATAGTCATTTTTAAGAGCTAATTCAATTTCTTTAGTAGAAAAATCACCCTCTGGCCCTATTAATATAGTGTGTTTTGTTTTTGGTCTTGCAATTTCTTTAAGTAGTGTTTTATTAGTTTCTTCGCAATGTGCAATACATAAAACACCATCGTTTTTTTTATTAATGAAGTCTTTAAAAGAAATAGGCTCGTTTAGCTTTGGTAAATAAAATTGATTAGATTGTTTCATTGCAGATTGAATAATTTTATCAAAACGTTCAGTTTTTATTAATTTTCTCTCTGAATGATCACATATAATAGGTGTGATTTCATGAATACCTATTTCTGTTGCTTTTTCTAAAAACCATTCAAAACGTTCATTCATTTTTGTAGGTGCAACCGCTATATGAGTATAAAATTCTGTAGGTTTTTGTGTTTCGGTTTTAGTAATCTTGACAGTGCACTTTTTTTCGGATACTAAAATAATTTCTGAATGAAATAAATTTCCTAATCCATTGGTTACGAATAAAATATCACCTTCTTTTTTACGTAATACTTTAGATATATGTTTGCTTTCTTCTTTATCAAAAGAAAACTCTGAACTATTTATATTTATATCAGGATTATAAAATAATTGCATACTAAAATTCTATTCTGGCTTTAGATACTACTGACGAATCTTCAAATTTATTTTCTAAATATTTATGATAGCCTACAATGCCAATCATCGCTGCATTATCTGTTGTATATTCAAATTTTGGAACAAAAGTTTTCCATCCATATTTATCTTCAGCCTCTTTTAATGTAGTTCTAATTCCAGAATTTGCAGACACTCCACCACCAATCGCAATTTGTTTGATTCCAGTTTCTTCAACAGCCATTTTAATTTTATCCATCAAAATCTGAATAATGATGTTTTGTATAGAAGCACAAATATCTGCCTTATTTTCTTCAATAAAATTAGGATTTTCCTTTACATTTTTTTGAATGAAATATAATATTTGAGTTTTTAATCCACTAAAACTAAAATTAAGACCGTCAACCTTTGGTTTGGTAAATTGAAAAGCTTTTGGATTTCCTTCTTTAGCATATTTATCTATCAATGGTCCGCCAGGATAGGGAAGTCCTAATATTTTTGCACTTTTATCAAAGGCTTCTCCAACTGCATCATCAGTTGTTTCGCCAATAATTTCCATATCAAAAAAACTATTTACTTTTATAATTTGAGTATGCCCTCCAGAAATAGTCATAGCTAAAAAAGGAAATTCAGGTTTATCATAACCTTCTTCATCAATAAAATGTGCTAAAACATGAGCATGCATATGATGAACAGCCATTAAAGGAATATGTAATGACATAGCTAATGATTTAGCAAAAGAACTACCAACTAAAAGTGATCCCATCAAACCAGGTCCTCGCGTAAAAGCAATTCCAGAAAGATCATTTTTATCTATTCCGGCTTTTTTTAAGGCAACATCAACTACTGGAACAATATTTTGCTGATGTGCTCTTGAAGCCAATTCAGGAACTACACCACCATATTCTTCATGAATTTCTTGTCTAGCCACAACATTCGATAGTACTTTACTATCTTTAAGGACTGCAGCGGCAGTATCATCACATGAACTTTCAATTGCTAATATGTAAATAGGAGATTTAGACATAATAAAGGGCACAGAATTTGTGTTATATTTTGAAAAACCGATTTAAAATAATTAATTTTACATCGAAGCCCAAAAATAAAGATTTTTATTGAAATTGTACCTTGTTGAAACGCTTCACTTTTCGAAAATAAATTCTTGGAAGAAATTAAAAAAAATAAAGGCCTAAA
>CBFHBH010000419.1:0-2324 GCA_965653735.1 uncultured Flavobacterium sp.
TGATTTTATTGTGATTTAAGTCCCAGTGTTTAATAAATTCAAACTCTGATTTTATATATTGTGAATATTGGAGGCCAAAAATTTCTTTTGTCCCATCGGGATTTTGTTTTTGTTTAGTTACACCTGATAAAAGTGAAAGAAAATTTCCTGCTGATTCGACTTTACCTCTGAAACTATAAAATTCTCTGTCCAGAAAATCAGTTTTTGAATCTCTGTAATAAGAAAGGTTTGATGCAAAAATTAAATTGTTTTCTGTCAAACGGTCTTTTCTTTCTTTAATTCCTTGTATTGTTCTGTAATCAGAGCCAAGAGGATCTAGTGCGGGGAACTGGTTGTTTAATGCACTGTACATAAATCCATCAGCACCTCCAGCTTCTTTTGTTAAATTTCCAAATTCATCGTAGAATAATGGTATTGTGTTATATATATGAGCCAATTCATTTAATCTAGTGTATGATGAGTTATAGACATTAAAGTAATTTTCTACATTAACGTTTTTTACATATTGTACATTTATTAAATCAAATTTAAAACTAGTATTCTTTTTAGGAGTCCAACTGTAATTTATTATAGAGGTAAAATTTTCTTTATCAAGTCCTATATTTTGTTGTCTTGCAAATCCAGCACTTATATAGCTGGTTGGAAACATTCTTTTTGGGATAATTCTAGTAGTTTTAAAAGGAAGAAATAGTCTGGGAAACGATAAACGTAAATCAGCACCAATTTCTGTCACATTGAAAAAGCTATCCTCTGGGTTAGAGAACTGTTTTGAGGAGCCAATATTACCACGTAATCCTATTTCTAATATTTCTGCTCCTCTAAATATATTTCTCATCGATACAGATGTACTTCCAGAGATACCAAATTGTTGAATGTTGGAATGCGTAAAATCTGCATTAGCTTTAAAGCTAAATTTGTCTTTAGATTTTAAAAAGATGTTCACTTTTAACTTTCCAATAGAATCTTCTTTATATTCTATGTTTGGATAGTAAAAAATGTTCAAATTACTTAATGATCGTAAGGTTAACGATTTTGCATCTTCACTATACAAACTATCTTTTTGAATAAACACCGCGCTTGTAATGGCTCTAGGTCTATAACGCAGTTTGTTGTTGCTATAAATATTATATCGTCTGGTTATTGCACTGTCGGCAAATGTTTTTTGGTTTTTGGCATCTTTCTCGATGGTGTAAATATTGACTTCACTGATACGGTAAATTTGATGTGGTTTCTTTTTTATAGAATCACCTTCTTTTACTTCCCTGTCATAAATGTTGATTCTTACAGGTGATTTTTTGGTTGTTGTATCTATTACAAAATCAATGTTTTCTCTTTGAAAATGATAAACGCCGTGGTTTTTAAAATATGATGTTAAACGTGCTCGTTCATTATCAAAATTTAAAGTTTTGTATTGTTCGCCAGCTTTTATTAAAGACTTGTTTTGTGTAAGTTGATAAAGTGAGTCAATAGCTGGGGTTTCTATATTTGTTGAAATTGTGTCTAAAAATGTAGGTTCTCCGGTAATTACTTTGTAATCTACTTCGCTAAAACGATTTTTATAATTTACTTTATATTGTGTTTTAGCATTAAAATAACCTTCGTTGAAATGGTAAGCTTTAAGTTGTTTAATTGATCTTTTTATTTTGGCAGTATCCAATATAACTGGTGGTTCTCCGGTCTTTTTCAAGAAGGTATGAACACCAGAATACCAAAATGATTTTCCTAAACGATCAACTTGCTTTTTTGATAGCCATTTTGACTGGCGAATATATTTTTTAGGGTTGTTAATGTATTTGGCTTTAAAAAGTGAATCGGTGTTCTCTTTTGCCAAATTGTATAGGTGTAATCTTAATTTAAAACCGAGAATTGATGAGTTGGGTTGCTGAACTATTAATGATGTTAGTTTTTCGTCGTTTATATTTTTACCATTTACTTCTAGCTTGTTTTTAGTTAAAAGGGATTTATTTGTGGGTACTTTTTTTACAACATTACATGCCGAAATAAGTGCCGCAATTATAATAAATATTGATATTTTTGTAGAGAAATTATTCAAAGAATCAGAAATTTATTTCAAAAATACACTTTTTTATGGTTAGTAAAAACCAAATAAAACTTATAACGAGTTTAGTTCAAAAAAAATATAGAAAACAACATGGTTTATTTTTTGCTGAAGGAGTTAAAGTAATTGATGAATTATTGCACTCAAATTTTGAGTTGGATCATATTTTTATGACTAAACCAATGTTTTTTGATGTTGATGAGAAAAAGAAAACCATTATTACTGATTCTGAGTTAAAAAAAATATCTGCTCTTACCACTTCAAA
>CBFHBH010000420.1:0-2323 GCA_965653735.1 uncultured Flavobacterium sp.
GCCTCGAAAGTTTTTTTAATCCCTCAGATTTTAGCACAGCTTTTCCGATTTTGACTTTTATACTATATATAAGCACATCTATTTACCTTCTCTATTATATATATGTAGTATAAGCGTGAGGGATCTCGTCTAGCGACGAGACAAGTTAGCGACATCCTTTTATAAGGATATTGAGCGGAAGCGAAATATCTTTATAAAAGATACAGCGTAAAGCCCGACCCGAAGCGTAGCAGAAGGGCACGCCAGAAAATAAAAAACACCTTAATATATAAGGTGTTTAAATTTATAGTTGCTTACTTGCTTTTATTCGTTCTCGCCACAGTTTGGCCAGTTCTGAATAGTTCATTTCGACTTTTGAGGCTTGTTTAGGAAGTTTTCCATCTGAAAAACCTCTAAATAATATCCCTTCTATAATAAAGTCTTCTGAAACATCATAAGGGTTATATGTAGTTTTTAGATTAATGTCGAAAAGTTTAGCAGTATTGTTAGACCAAAATGCTTTCCAACCACTTTTCAACTCTTTTATGAGGTCATAAGTTGTACTTCCTGTTTGACGATGAATAAGCTTAACTAGTATCTGACCGTCTTTACGACTCATCTTCTTTAATTGGTCTTCAAACTCATTTGTCAGATAGTTTTCTACCAATTTAAAATACTTCTTTTTGTCCCTCTCTGATTTTAATGCTTTCATTCCTTCATTAAGTCCCACTAATCTATCAGCAGCTATTTTTGCATAAGGGTATGTTTTATGAACTCTTCGTTGTAGGATGAGGAACTTCTTTCTTTCTTCGGCTGATTTGAAATAATCTCTATTCGAAACATAGATTTCTTCCAATGTATAACTCACATGAGTTACAGTATCATTGTCTAAATCGGCTTGGGTAACTGTGGTAGTATCCTTTTTCACCTGAGCATTGCTCACTAGGCTAAACAATAATAAACCAACAATTAGTTTTATAGATTTCATTATATAGTATTGTTTGTTCAAAAATATAAATTATTCATCAAGTGTAATGCCAAATGCTTAAATTAGCAAAAAAATATTTTTATGTCATCAAAATCAATACTAAACAAAGCCTCTATGGCTTTTCTTGAAAAATATCTCAACAATGCATCTCCAACTGGTTATGAAAGTGAAGGACAAAGAATTTGGATGGATTATATAGACCCTTATGTAGATACTTTTATTACCGACACCTACGGAACAGCAGTAGGTATAATCAATCCTGATGCACCATATAAAGTAGTTATTGAAGGACACAGTGACGAAATTTCGTGGTATGTAAACTATATTACTGATGATGGTTTAATTTATGTAATTAGAAATGGAGGCTCAGATCATCAAATTGCTCCTTCAAAAAGAGTAAACATTCATACTAAGAATGGAATTGTTAAAGGTGTTTTTGGTTGGCCAGCAATTCATACAAGAGGAAGAGGTAAAGAAGAAAATGCAACATTACACAATATTTTTATAGATTGTGGTTGTATAACAAAAGAAGAAGTTGAAAAGTTAGGCATCCATGTAGGTTGTGTAATTACCTATCCAGATGAATTCATGATTTTGAACGAAAATAAATTTGTTTGTCGTGCTATAGATAATCGCATGGGTGGTTTCATGATTGCTGAAGTTGCTCGTTTATTAAAAGAAAACAAAAAGAAACTTCCTTTTGGATTATATATTGTAAATGCCGTTCAGGAAGAAATTGGACTTCGAGGTGCAGAAATGATTACCCAAACTATCAAGCCTAATGTTGCAATTGTAACGGATGTTTGCCATGACACTACAACTCCAATGATTGATAAAAAAATAGAAGGAGACCTAAAAATTGGTCGAGGCCCGGTTATCGCTTATGCACCTGCAGTACAAAATAAGTTACGTGAATTAATTACTGATACTGCTGATGAAAAGAAAATTCCTTTTCAGCGCCACGCCACTTCAAGAGTGACAGGAACTGATACCGACGCTTTTGCTTATAGCAATGGAGGTGTAGCATCGGCTTTAATTTCTTTACCTTTAAGATATATGCATACCACTGTAGAAATGGTTCATAAAGAAGATGTAGAAAATGTAATCAAATTAATTTATGAAACATTGTTGAAGATTGAAAACAACGAATCATTCTCATATTTTAAATAATCAATTTTACTATATTAAAAAACCATTCTTAACTGAATGGTTTTTTTTTATAACTTTACTCTTATACACATAAATATATGCAATCAAAAGCTACCTCAGTAACTGATTATCTAAATGAAATTCCCGAAGAAAGGAAAGCTGCTTTTACTAGACTACGTAACACAATTGTAGAAAATTTACCCAAAG
>CBFHBH010000421.1:0-2321 GCA_965653735.1 uncultured Flavobacterium sp.
ACTTTGCTTTTCGCTTTGCTCTCCTTTAAGCGATTAACTGCTGTTGCTAATCCCATACCTATGCCGGTACCGTCCTGAAGAACGTTGTCGTACTTTATATCGTTGATAGCTTGTAATACAACTGCTTTATCACTTGTAACTGGTGTTTTAGTATACGCTTCAGCTGCGTAAACCACAATACCAATTCGGTCATTTACTCTTTCCTCAACAAAGTCAGCAGCTACTCGTTTTAAAGCTTCCATACGGTTAGGCTTTAAATCTTTGGCAAGCATACTTCCAGAAACATCGGAAGCTATTACGATATCAATTCCGTTTGTACTATTACTTTTATTACTTACATCTACACTTCTTGGCCTTGCTAAAGCGACAATTAATGCACTTAAAGCCAATAACCTCATCACAAATAATACTGGTTTTAACTTTGGAAGTACCGATGTAGTTCCTTTAAAACCTTGTAATGAACTTATTTTTAACGTTGGCTTTTCTTCTTTTCTCTTAAAGAAGTACCAAACAATAATTAATGGCAGTAGCAAAAACAAACAAAAAAACTCCGGATTTAGAAAAGTTACATTAGTCATTAGTTCGCTAATTTAAGTTCTACAGAGTTTAACATACGCTCACTAATTTTTTGAGCATTTTCATCACCTTCTTTATGAGCAATCATAATTTGTTGCAATCCTCCGGCCTGACTAAACAATAGAATTTGATAGTACATTTTTTGACCATCGGCAGTAAGAGTTCCGTAACCTTTTATTCCTTTTATCCCTTGCTCTGTACTAAATTCTTCTTGTTTTACAATCATGTTTTGGCAACCTTGAGCTTCCATTGTTTCAATGGTTCCGTTTAAGGCTTGAGCTAAGTCTAATTGTGTTTCTTTTTTAAACTGAGTTGTGGAAACCACAATTGTGAAGTGTTCAAAAATACTTCCGAAGCTAAACATTTGCATGTCTTTTATTAAAGCCATGGCATCTTTTGGCACCACTTTTTTAGCATCTAAACGTTTTAATACTTCTGGTGTTTCTATAACTACTGAAGGATTTCCGTACTCCGATTTTATCCAATCTTGGTTTAATAATTCTTTTGTTGAATATCCTGAAAAACCTCCTTTTACATAATCAAACCCTTTAGTGATGATAAAGAACGTAAGCACAAACAGTAACAAAAATCCACTTATACCAGCAAGATTAACAAGCTGTGATTTTCTTTTTTGTTTCTTTAAAAATTCTTGTTGTTCTTTTTGCCATTTTAAGCTGTTTTCATCCACAACAACTGGAATTGCTTTATCAAGCGTTATGATTGTAGCTTCGATTTTTTTACGGTCATCAGCAATTTCAAAATCAAGTGGCTTTGATTTTGCAAATTTTACCAAATCGGCTTGTTTTAATACTTTTTCTAAACCTTCGAGAGTTTCTCTAGAAAGCTTCATTTTCTTTTTATTTGAGGCAGCACGAAGTGCTATAATAAGTTCTGAAGTTGTACTTTCTTTAGCAGGAATTTCAATAGCTTCTTCAATATAATCTCGAGCGATGTCTGTAAGCTCCGAATAGTACTCTTTTACTTCACCTTTTGCCAATAATTCTTTTTTCTCTAAAAGTTGTAATAAACTTGTTGCTTTTTCTATTGGTGAATTATAAACGATTTCCTCTTGTTTTGGTTTTCTGTTTTTCTTCCAAAGGAAATAACCTAAATAACCCAACCCTAATAAAAGTATAATTCCTAAAAGATATTTCCACCAATTCCCAAAAGGCTTTTCAACTGCAATAATTGGTTTTATATCATACATTTTTTGTTTGAGCGTATCTACTTTTACGTTAAAAACCTCGACTTTAATACTATCAGAGAAAATTGGTTTTTTATCGAATAACACTGGAAGTCTTGGAATGACATATTTACCAGAATCAAATTGAGTTAGACCATACTTTTTGATTAACTCATAATTAGCATCTCCTTTTACAGTATCGATAGGATACGATTCGATAACTTCTAATGCCCCAAAATTGTTTCCTCTTGGAAAAGTAATTAATGTACTTGGCTTCGCTTTTACCTTTAGAGTTAATGTAAATTGAGCTCCAATTTTATTTTTTGTAGTATCGATTTTGGTTTCCAATGATTGTGCAAAAACAACCGATTGAACCCATAAGAATAATAAAAAACAATATTTTTTAATCATCGTCATATAATTCTATCTCGATTTAAAATATCCTAAAAGTTTCATCACATAGCTTTCATCAACTCTTGTATTTACTGTACCAGAGCCACATTTAGAAAAGATATCTTTAAAGTAAGTCACCTTATCATTATAGTATTTTTCATACTGAGCA
>CBFHBH010000422.1:0-2318 GCA_965653735.1 uncultured Flavobacterium sp.
CTGTAATTACAGGTCTATCTAGTTTATCATATACAATATATTCCCATTGTTTTCCAGGAAGTTTTTTAGCTGCCAATCTATTTCGGTAATCATATTTGTATTGATAGCATAAACCATTTAAAGTAGTATCATCATGAGCTCCATTTGCCAATGGAGGAATAACATAGGTTAAATTACCATAAATATCATATACATAATAAGTATCATGCGGGACTGAATCATTAAAAGTCCTTTTTAAAACTATTTTCTCTTCTTTATCTTTAAACTCTATAGTTGTATTATTATTACCAGATGTCCAGTTTTCGTCTTTTGTGACAGTTTTAAACAACTGATTTGCTTGATAATTTCCCGAATTAGAAATAGCGATATCATACAATAGTTTACTCGAATTCCATGTAGTCGTAACTTGAAATAATTTTACTTCTGTGGCAGTATTAGTTTGATAGTCAAATTTTATTTCGTGTCCTCCACCCATATTCCAAGAATTACCCGGAGCGGCTTGTTTTAAAATTTTGTCTATTGGAGAGACTTCTAATAATTTTTCACTATAAGGATTAGCATCTCCATATAATGTTTGATAATAAGAAATAGTTCCTCCAGTGGCAGAAGTACTATCAACATATTGCATGTTGTTTTGATCACCCGGATAAGGTAAATAATCTTTAATCTGTCTTCCAAATTTATCATACTCTATATGTGTAACTATATCTTTTCCGGTATTAGACTGGGCATTATCTATTTTTTGAATAGGACGTCCTAAACCATCAAAATAAGTTACTTGTATGTTTTTACTACTTTGAGTAGAGTCTTTATAGATTGTGGTTTTGACAAAATTCTGATTGGTACTTTGTGCTAAAGCAAAACCGGGAATCAATAAAAATAATAATTTCTTCATTTTGCTTTAGTTTTAGTTAGGTCTGTAATTGTAATTGTGTTCTTTGACAATATTTCCTTGATGGTCTTTAATGTATTTTAACCTATTAAATTCATCATATTCATAAAATTGAATTTCACCATGTGGTGTGACTGTCGACTTTAAAAGCTGTGTTATTGGATCATAATTATAAATCGTAGCTTGTGAATTTGGTAATGCTGCAATGAAAGGGTTTGTCAAAATGCCTGGATTAGGTGTAGTTCCATTATCTTCTATTGGGTTGAAAATAGAGTGTGATGACATTGCATTAATAACGTCATTATAATTTGCATTAACTATTTTATAAATAATTTTTCTTTGCAAAGACCATATATATACATTTTTGGTGCGGTCATGAAACATTATTTCTACTGGATTACCTTTAGTGTCATATTTATTATAAAATATCTTTTCTTCAAAATCAGCTGTTCCTTTAGAACTTAGAATAACAGATTTTCTAGCAGTTACAGGGACTGTTTCTTCAAGGGTAAATTTTATTCTTTGTGTGGCTAATTTTTCTGTTCCTTTCCAGTTTTCCACCTGAAATGGTTCCGCAATTTTATGATTAGTTTTTAGAATGTTTAAACTTGAGGTCTCATTTGAAGACAACGAACTGCTTAACAAATTAATATCATGGGTTATTGGGTAGTAATTTAGGGTTTTGTTTACTTCTCCTTTACTATTTGTAGTGCTAACATATGAGGGTTGACCAGAAAGCTGACTATAATTTATATCTTGGCTAGTCGTAATTTTTTTAAACGGTTCTTCTATTTGATCATTACTCATTTCAGCAAATTCTTCAGGAGTAATAAGGTCATCATCTTGAAAATTTGGAACACCATCTCCGTCCTGATCATCCAAACCCCATCCTGGATAATATTGAAAAGGAGGGGTGGTGTATTTTGTTAATGGAACTGGATCAATAAATTCTCTTGTTATTGATGATATATTATTGATCTTAATAGAATTTGTGTCATAGAGGCCTAGATAATATTTGTTATCATTAGGAATTACTAATTGACCTTGTCTAATTTTTTTGCCATTTATATTATGGACAACATCACTAATTTGCTGATCATATTCATAGATGGTCTTTTTTATTTTTTCTAGAGTATTGCCTTTTCGCCAAACATTTTCTTCTAACAATTGTCCGTTAAACACGCCTAAATTAGTTCGTTGTGAAGAAGTAAAAGTCTTCATTATTCTTGTAAAGAAATTACCATTTTTTAATTGGCCACTATAATTTTTTTGATAAAGATCTGAGGTAATTAAAAATTTCTTTTCTATGGCACCTTGTTCAAAATTATCACCTCCAAGACTAATGGTAACATCTGGGTACATGGCCATAACATCGCTACTGGGAAGATTTAGAGTGAATGAGTTTGTGTTTAAGCTAATGATATCA
>CBFHBH010000423.1:0-2299 GCA_965653735.1 uncultured Flavobacterium sp.
ACTGCACTACTTCTTTTAAAAGTAATTCGGCCGATAAAAAAGCTAATTTACTCAAATTGTCCATTTTAAAAAATTTGGGATAGTCAATCTCAAAGTTTTTATATGCTGCTTTTGAAAATTCCGAAAAAGAAGCATTTTCAAAAACAAATCTATTTTCCCCAGAAAGGAAAACAGAATTATCTTCGATAACACAACTTGCCGATATGTAACTTTTAAATTCCAATTTATTTTACTTTTTCAAATAGTACTGCGGTATTACAACCTCCAAAACCTGAAGCTGTTTTAAGAAAATAATCCATTTGCACAGCTTGGTTATCAGTAATTACATTAATAGCTTGACTTACTCCTAAATCTGAATATCCTTTAGAGACAATCAATCTATTTTGTTTAGCACTTTCCATCGCCATAACAGTTTCTAATAAACCTGAAGCGCCTAATGTATGTCCGTAATACCCTTTCAAGCTATTCACAGGAACTTCATGTAATCTTTGACGATTGAAAGCAATGGCTTCCATTTCGTCATTATATAAAGTAGCTGTTCCGTGTGCCGATATAAAATTCAATTTTTTTCTATCTAGATTGGCTTCTTTAAAAGCACTTTCAATACTTCTAAACAAACCTTCTCCTGTTCTTGAAGGCCCTGAAATATGATTGGCATCGTTTACCGCGCCATCACCCATGATTCTAAAACTATTTGGTTTTACTAAAGTTTCATCAGCAGTAATATAAACCGCTGCTACTGCTTCTCCTAAAGTCACTCCTGTACGATTTGCATCATAAGGCTTACAAGGTTCTGCACTCATTGCCTGAAAAGAATTGAATCCAGAAAGCACAAATTCTGAAACTTCATCTCCAGCAACTACAAAAGCATCATCATAAAGTCCTGACTGTATCATTCGTTTAGCAACCGAAACCGCTAAAATTCCCGAAACGCAAGCATTAGAAACCACTATGGGCTCTATTTCAAAACCAAAATATGTGCTTATTTTTTTAGCTAAAACCCCCAATTGTGCATTCTCTACCACTTCTTTTTCATCTTCCAAAAGACATATATTTCCTTTGGTAGTTGAAAAAATGAAAGCTGTTTTTTTAGTAATCTTATTTTCTTTCACTAGCGGTTGTAATACCAGTATCATCATTTTCTCCAATTTGGTGAAACCGTTTCCACTTTCAATTTTGGAAAAAGCAGATTCTAAGGCATTATTATCGACAACAGAAGCATAAAAAGATTCCAATTGTCCAACATTGTGATGGCTTTTAATACCAGAAACATTGTTTTGAACTGCTTCCCAATTGGAAGCTACATCAAATCCTAAAGGTGTAATACAATTACTTGCCGTTATGTAAACGTTCTTCTTCATTATTTCAATAACCCTACTTTACGTTTCCAATCCTCAAAAAAAGGTGGCAAATTTAATGACAAATCTCCTTTAGCATCTACAAAAACCTGAATCGTTTCTCCTGTACATACCACTTTTTCATTAGCATCAAAAATCTTGTATCTAAAAATCATTTTAGCAGCAGGAGTGTTGATAATAGTTGTTTCTATTCGAGCAACGTCACCATATCTCAACGACAATTTATGCTCACATTCCGATTTTACAATAGGAGTTGTGTATCCGTTACGTTGAACATCTAAATATGATATTCCGTGTTTACGACCAAAGGCCTCTCTTCCATCCTCAAAATAAGTAATATAATTCTGGCACTTCGTTATACTGCTCTTTTTTTCTTATCATAACCTATAGCAATAGTCGTTGTAATTATAAAAAACAAAAGTAATAAAAATATTTCCGGCAGGATTTCTACAAAACCTCCACTGCGTAATAACACATCATAGAAAGCATTTAATCCCCAATTCATTGGTGAAATGTGAGATGCATACTGCATTACTTTTGGCATAGCAAAAACAGGAACCCAAACTCCACCGATTGCAGCCAAAATAACCACTGAGTTGCTCCAAACGGCGCAGATTGTTCTTGCGTTTTAGCAATTGTGCCTAATAATATTCCGAAGCCAATAGCAGCCAATCCTGAGAACAATGCAACTGTACTCATTAAAAGCATTCTTCCTTCAATATCTAAAACTGGTAAACCTAAATATGGAAAAAGATAAACTCCAACTGCTACCATTAACCAAAACTGAATCATACAGATGATTAAATATGTAGCTGTTTTTCCTAGAATAACAATCGCATAAGGAACAGGATTTGTTATCAATCTAACTAAAGTTCCTTGGCTTTTTTCTTTTACAATATTAATAGACAGAGGCACTACCACGAAGAATATTGCAAACAAGG
>CBFHBH010000424.1:0-2282 GCA_965653735.1 uncultured Flavobacterium sp.
ATCATAGCCTAGAAAATAGGTTTCTAATGTTTCACCGTTTAAAAGTATTGTGTGGAAGCCAACTAACTTTCCATCTATAAAGTAACCAGCTACCCGTAATTGTTCACCTAGTTGTTTTTTAAAAGTCGAAAAGTGATTTTTTGCTAGAAAGAAGGTGTTAAAAGGAGCATTTTTTGCAACGTGATGATATAACTCATAAATTCTTTCTTCGTGAGTTACGATTTCATCATGATTTAATTCTTTTACTTCAACTCCTTCACATTTTTTATGAGAACGCTTGTATTGGTCACGATATTTTTTTGAAAAAGCAGCTACATAATCTGATTCAGTTTTCCATTCAGGATTCAATTCAAAAATCATATTAGGCTGAATGTTGAAATCATACATTTCTGCAAAATCATACTTTTTCAATTCAGCTGAACAATGTTGGTAAAAATCTTTAAAAGAAACAATGTGTATTTTAATTTGTTTGTTTTTGAAATATTGAATAATGGCTTGTGAACATTGAATAAGTAATTCACTAATGTGTTTGAAATCCATCGGTTTATTAAAAACATAACCGTTTTGACCAGTAATCATGTTGTTTCCTAAGAAAAGTACATGTGATGCAAAATTCTTAAAAACAAAATTACGGACTGTGGTTTTTAAGCATTTGTCCCTTTCTCCAAATGATTCCAGCTTATGGACATTTAGATATTGTGCTAGTGCAACTCCAATGAGATAGTTTTCTTCAAAAATGCCGATATAAAAACACTGCATATTTGTTGGAGCAGATTCTTCTAATACTTTTAGATAGGGTGTTTGAAGAAATACGTTACTTTCTGCAACCTGATCCCAAGATGCAGGTAGTTCTTTAATTGCAGAATAAATTTTAAATGAAGATGTGTTCAAAATTTTAAAAAAATATCGCCCTAAATATAGGGCGATAGTATGGTAATAAAATGTTAATTTTTATTTCATTGCACAAATAATTCCTCCCATAATCATGAAGCAAACAATCCAAAATCCACCTGAAACAAGTGTGTATTTCCAAGATCTTCTTTCGAATAATGCATTTGTTCCAATAACAGGCAATGCTAAGAATAATCCTGACATGAACCCGTGAAGTGCTCCATGTTTGAATGAACGGAAAGCATCTCCATAATCAGCCATAAATGCAGCATAAGAAGGTTTTGCATGTTCAACATCTCCACCAATCATTCCCATTGCACCAAATTGATGAATAGTTAAAAATTGAAGTACAAAAGATATGAAGAAGGCATAAACAACAGCCATTCCAAAAATCATAAACATGTTAGCTCCTTTTGCTTTTTCGTCTGTCATTCCAGTTTCACGCATCCAGATTCCTCCGAATACTTTAGGGTTGTACCAAATAAATCCAACAACAAGTGTTGATAATGCTGCAAGAAGCAGTGCTAAAAAATTAATTCCCATAGTTTGATTTGTTTTTGTTAGTTACTCAAATATAAGAAAATATTTAAATAAAAAGACCTTCTGCAATAGAAGGTCTTTAATGATTTTGGTTGTATAACTTTTTAAATTTCAACTGCTTCGGCAGATTTTCTATAAATGTAGTTTCCATAAATATGACGTTTAGCAAAACGGTTAGGCGAATCTGCATTTATCATTTTGATATACACGTTTTTTGGAACACCAATATATTCGTATGAAGCACCATTTAAATGTGTTACTAATAAAGTTTGTTTTTCCAAATAAAAATCTGCAATAGCTGAATTGTTGATTGTTTCCTGATATTCCGGAAGGTTTTTCTCGATTGTCTCAGGTGCAATACTTACTAAAAAGTGATAAGCACTAATAATTGTTTTACTCTTTTCTTCAGCAGCTAGTTTACCTTCTTCATCATTTACAAATTTGTCAGGATGAGTTTCTTTCATACTGTTTCTGTAAATAGTTTTTAACTCTTTTAAGGTAACATTTTTGTCAACTTCTAATAATTTTCTGTACTCAACTACTCTTTTCATAAATGATATAAAATGTATAAACCAAAAGTGGTTTATTTTTCAGGGCGCAAAAGTATAGAAATCAATTAGATAATTTGCCATTATTCAGTTTTTAATTAGAAATATTTAACGTTTTATTGTTGATTTAGCTTTTAAGAGTTTTATTCTTTTTAGGGAATTTTTTAGCTTTCATTTTTTCTTTACTCATTTTTTCTGCCAAAGTCATTGACCTTCAAAATCGATAGGGGAATTGATCGGATTTCACAAATTTTTTTTGTATTCGATAGAACAACATTGAATCTACAAATACATTGCATTATC
>CBFHBH010000425.1:0-2275 GCA_965653735.1 uncultured Flavobacterium sp.
CATAGGTCATATGTTTGGTGCTTCAGGAGGTGGAGGTAATGCTGGATGTATTGGTTGTGTATGTGTAGATGCTATAGCTGCAGGTACAGGAGCAACAAAGGGAAGAGGTATAACATCGCCAGCTGACGGGGTTCCACAAGGAGATAATTTTGATATTGATTATGTTGTACATGAAGTTGGACATCAACTAGGAGCTAATCATACTTTTTCAATGAGTAACGAGGGAAGTGGTGTTAATATGGAAGTAGGTTCTGGAGTTACCATCATGGGTTATGCTGGTATTACAGATCAAGACGTTGCTCCACACTCTATTGATGTGTATCATGCGGCAAGTATTGCTCAAATTCAAACAAATTTAGCTGGAAAAACATGTCCTGTAACGACAAATATTGCTGCAAATAACGCAACACCAGTTGTTAATGCTGGTGCAGATTATACAATTCCAATTAGCACTCCGTTTATATTGACAGGGTCTGCTACAGATGCTAATGTTGCAGATGCATTAACGTATTCTTGGGAGCAATATGATAATGATTCAGCATCACAAACTAATGCTGCATCTGCGGCTTCAGCAACTAAAACAATAGGTCCAAACTTTAGATCATTTTTGCCTTCAACTTCACCTGTGAGATATTTTCCTCAAATGTCTTCTGTTTTAAACGGTCAAACAACTACACAAGGTGCAGAAATTGCAGTTGAGGCATTGAGTTCAGTAGCAAGAACACTTAACTTTAGATTGACAGTTAGAGATAATGCTCCTTACAGTGGGACGGCTCCAATCAAAGTAGGTCAAACTAATTTTGATAATATGGTTGTGACTGTAGATGCAACAAGAGGTCCATTAACAGTAACTTCTCAAAATGTTGATAATCAATCATGGTTGCAAAATTCTACACAAACTATTACTTGGAACGTAAATAATACTAATACAAGTGCTGGTGGTGCAAATGTTGATATTTTATTATCTACAGATGGTGGTTTGACATACCCAACTGTATTGTTGGCAAATACACCCAATGATGGTTCTCAAACAATTACTGTTCCTAATGTAACTGCTCAAAAAGCAAGAGTTATGGTTAAAGCATCTGGGAATATTTTCTTTAATGTTAACTTGAAAGATATTGCAATTGGATACAATGTTACTTCAACATGTAATACATATGCTAATAATACTTCTATTGCAATTCCTGATGGATTAGGGACTTCATCTCCAGCATTAGGACCTTTAGCTCAAAAAACAGTTAATGTTCCGATGACTGGAAATGTTAGTGATGTTAATGTGACTCTCGCTACAGATCATACTTATATTAGTGATTTATATATGCAATTAGTACATCCAGACAATACAGCTGTTTGGGTTTGGTACGGAAGTTGTACTAGTCAAAATGGGTTTAGTATTACTTTTGATGATGCTGCTGCAGCTGCCCCAACTTGTACTGGTGGAACTAACGCTGCTGGACCTACAGGTGCTACATTCAAACCTTCTGGAATGTTGTCAGATTTTAATAATAGACCAGTAAATGGTAACTGGACAATTGCTGCTGCGGATGCATGGCAAGTAGATACAGGGAACTTAACTACTTTCTCATTAAATGTTTGTACAAAAACATATACACTTTCTAATCCTGATTTCGAATTTGAAGATTTTAATCTTTTTCCAAATCCTAACAAAGGTGATTTTACAATTAAGTTTACGTCTTCAACAGGAAGTGATATCAAAATTGTTGCGCATGATTTAAGAGGTCGTCAGGTTTACGAAAAATCATTTACAAACACTGGAGCTATTAATCAAAATGTAACTCTTAATAATGTTGAATCAGGAATCTATTTAGTTTCTGTTATTGATGGAGCTAAGAAAACTGTAAAACGAGTTGTTGTGGAGTAATTTGTATTAAATAAACAAAGAGAAAAGGTGAATTTTTAAAAATTCACCTTTTTTTTGTTAAAAAAAAGTGATTTAGAGTAAGTAATTTATAAATTCGCATTTTAATATGTTAACCTAAAGATTATGAAAAAACAATTACTAATTGCTCTTACCCCTATTTTACTTAGCGGCTATGCAAATGCACAGTCAGATAAGTTTTGGGAAGTGAGTTCAAAGGGTAAAGGAAATGTTGTGACTGCTAAAGGGGTTGCAAGAGAATCGTTCCCTAAAGATTTTATGCTTTTTGATTTAAATTCAGAAGCAATGCGTCAAACGCTTTTTTCTGCTGTAAATAGTACTTCTAAAAAATCAGCAGTTATATCATTGCCAAATGCTGAAGGAGGTATTGAG
>CBFHBH010000426.1:0-2271 GCA_965653735.1 uncultured Flavobacterium sp.
CTATTCCTATATTGAGTCATTTGCACCCTGTTGTTAGTAAATCTGCAAAAGGAAAAAAAATAAGAACTCTTGTGATAACTCCAACAAGAGAGCTTGCCATTCAAATTGGAGAAAGCTTTGATACCTATGGAAAATTCCTTAATACAAAACAATTAACAATTTTTGGAGGTGTTTCTCAAGTACCTCAGGTTGATGAATTAAAAAGAGGAGTTGACATTTTAATAGCAACCCCAGGAAGGCTTTTAGACCTTCATAAACAAGGGTTTATTGATTTAGATCATTTGTACCATTTGGTTTTAGATGAAGCTGATCAAATGTTTGATATGGGCTTTATAAATGATGTAAAAAAGATTATAAAGCTTACTCCTGCTAATAGACAAACCTTATTGTTTTCGGCAACAATGCCTTTGCCAATCCGCGAATTAGCAGAACAATTTTTAAAAAATCCTGAAACAGTACAAGTAACCCCTGTTTCTTCGACTACAGAAATGGTACAACAACGTATCTACTTTGTTGAAAAACCAGAAAAAAAACAACTCTTATTACACGTTTTAAGAGAAGATGATTTAAAAAATGTTCTTATATTTTCTAGAACAAAACACGGGGCAGATAATATTGCTAAATCACTTAAAAAAAATAATTTTAGTGCAGAAGCCATTCATGGTGACAAATCTCAAAGCGCTAGACAAAGAGTTTTAAATGCATTTAAAGACAAAGAAATTGATATTTTAGTAGCAACAGATGTAGCAGCTCGTGGAATTGATATTGAGCAACTACCCTATGTGATTAATTTTGATTTGCCTAATATCCCTGAAACGTATGTTCACCGAATTGGAAGAACTGGTCGTGCTGGTAATAATGGTATTGCTATTTCTTTTTGTGGTAAGGATGAAGAAGTTTATTGGAAAGACATAGTTAAATTAACTAAATCAACATTTAAAGTAATTGAAGACCATCCCTTTCCTTGGCAAGGAAAAACTCCTGCTACTGGAGTAAAAGAAAAAACAGCTTCAAATAATTCAGTACCTAAAAAGAATAAGAGAAGTGGAAAAAGTAAACCAGCTGGATCAAGAAAATCTGAAGAATCTAAGAAAAAGAAAAAACGCTGGTATTAGTCTAAAAGAAGAAAAAGTGCCGAAATTGGGGATTTACGGCACTTTTTACAATCAAATAAACAAACTAAAAAACTAACTATTTTTTCACAAATATGTTGGTATAGAATTTTTCACCAGCAGAATTCGTTCTAATTGAAATTCCGAAGTGAGTAAAGTCACCTTCAATATTTGCTCGGTGTCCTTCGCTATTTAACCATGCATTTAAAACACTTTGCGAAGTTGAGTATTTGTAAGCTACATTCTCACTTACATTTTTTGCAGATAATGCACTCATAATGCTTGCATATCTCTCTGCAAAATAATTATGGTTTACAGTATTTGTAGAAACCATATAATTTGTATGTTCTTCTGACTTAACAGAAATGTAATCTATTTTTTGTAGTTTTACTAAACCTTTACTAGCTCTGTAGTTATTGATAAGATTTAATACTTCATCTTCATCCGCTCTGTAAGAATACTTTGCATCAACACTTACAGTGTCTTTTGGCTCTTCAGAAACTGAATCTTTTGAACAAGAAAATAATGAAATTGATAATAACCCAATTAAAAAAAATTTAGCAAAAGTCTTTTTCATAATCGATAATAGTTTGTGTGTGTGTTACTTAGCATTATGTCATTAACCCATTATGACATGGCAACATTACAAACTTAATCGATAAAATACCAAAAAAAATCGATGAAATGCACTTTTTTTTTATTTTACTGAAAAAAATCTTACATTTTAAGAAGACAGTCTCTCAATTTTCCAGCTAAAATCTTTTTGAAGTTGATATCGAATTCGGTCATGAAGACGATTAGGACGTCCTTGCCAAAATTCAATTTCTTGTGGTTCAACAATATATCCTCCCCAATTTTTGGGCCTTAAAATTTCTTTACCCGACAATTCTTTTTCCAAATCTTTTAATTTACTATCTAAATATTCACGAGATGGAATAACTTCACTCTGATTTGACACAATTGCGCCAAGTTTACTTCCTTCAGGCCTCGAGTCAAAATAGTTATCAGATATGTTTTCAGGTACTTTAACAGCTTTTCCTTTAATTATTACTTGTCTTTCCATGGAATGCCAAAAAAAGGACAAACAAACATTTGGGTTTGCTTCTATGGCTTTTCCTTTTTCTGAATTATAATTAGTATAAAATATGAATCCTTCGTA
>CBFHBH010000427.1:0-2255 GCA_965653735.1 uncultured Flavobacterium sp.
AGCATGCATGCCATCACGTGGCGGATCTGTAATAATAACGTCCGGATGACCGTGTGTGGCTATGAATTCATCATTAAAAACATTTTTCATGTCACCTACAAAGAACTCACAATTAGTAATGTTATTGCGTTTTGCATTTTCTTTAGCATCAGCTATAGCTTCAGGAACTGCTTCAACACCGATTACTTTTTTTGCTTTTTTAGATACGAATTGTGCGATAGTTCCTGTTCCTGTGTATAAATCGTAAACCAATTCATTACCTGTTAAACCAGCAAATTCTCTTGTGATAGCATACAATTCGTAAGCTTGTTCCGAATTAGTTTGATAAAATGATTTTGCATTGATACTGAAGTTTAAACCTTCCATTTCTTCAAGAATATAATCCCTTCCTTTGAAAAGGATGATGTCTTGATCGTATAAAGTATCGTTTGCTTTTTGGTTTATAACATATTGTAACGAAGTGATTTCAGGGAAACGTTCCGCTAAAAAGTTCATTACCAGTTCGATTTCTTTTTTATTGTTGTCGAAGAATTGAATTAGAACCATTAGCTCGCCGGTAGAAGCCGTGCGGATCATTAAAGTTCTTAATAAGCCTTCGTGATTTCTTGGGTTGAAGAATGATAAACCATTTGCGTTAGCAAAGCTTCTAATGTCATTGCGGATTGCATTGGATGGATCTTGTTGCAAATGACATTTTTGAATGTCAAGGATTTTATCCCACATTTTAGGAATATGGAAACCTACAGCATTTTTATTATCTAATTCGGCACCGCTATCTACTTCTTCTTGAGTCATCCAGCGTGAAGACGAGAACCCGAATTCCATTTTATTGCGGTAGAAGAATTGTTTTTCTGAACCTAAGATGGGTTCAAATTCTGGTAATTCCACTTTACCGATGCGTTTCAGGTTATTGAATACTTCCTGATGTTTGTAATGCAATTGCTGGCTGTAATTCATGTTTTGCCATTTGCATCCGCCACATACACCGAAATGTTCACAAATTGGATTTACACGGTGTTCAGAAAAGCTATGAAATTTAATAGCTTTCCCTTCAAAATACGATTTACGTTTTTTGAATGTCTGTACATCTACTACATCACCCGGAACTACATTCGAGATAAATATTACCTGACCTTCTGGGGCTTTTGCCACCGATACGCCTTTTGCACCTGCATCAAGGACTTTTACGTTTTCGAATACGACTTTCTTTGTTTGTTTTCTTCCCATGGCGCAAAGATAATGAAAAGAGAACTCTTTTTTAAAGTAATTAAGTTTCGTTAATAAAAACTCAAGTAACAGAAAATTAGTAATAAAAAACGGCTTTAAATTTAACTTAGCGATAAACAAACTAAAAACGTGAGCAAACTTTATTTTATATATCTAATAGGCTGTTTTTTTAATCTTGTAAATGCACAGTCAAAATTCACAGGTAAAGTAATAAGCGGGAGTATGCCTTTGCCTAATGTTGAAATAATTAATTCAACTGAAAAATTTGTTGCTAAAAGTGATGATAAAGGTGAATTTCAAATTCAAGCAAAATTGGATGACGATCTTGTTTTCTTTCTAAATGGTTATCTTAAAGTAAGTTTAAAAGTTACTAATGAAAACCGTAATACATTCAACAAAATCATTCTTGAAAGAAACACAATTGAGTTAGATGAAATAGAGATTAATAAAACAAAAAACCTAAAAATTTTTAACGACTATAAGTCATTAAAAATGGCAAAAATTTCTAAACAACAATCACAACCTAAAGTCACCGGAGTGTATACAGGTGAGTTCCAAAATGGTATAGACTTTATAGAAATAGGTAGTGTTATAGTAAATCAAGTAAGTAAGATTTTTAAAAATAAGGACAAAAGTAATGACAAGTTAAATAAAGTGAGTTTTCGCAACCGTATTCAAAATGAATTCTCAAATGATGTATTAGTGTCCAAATTGAAATTAAAAGAAGCCGAGGAGAAACTCCTCAATGATAAAACTACTTCAATCGATTTATTCGATTTTTTGGTGAGTAAAAGGCTTGAGTTTAAAGGACAATTTAATTGATATTTTTGTAGAATAGATAGTAATTCTCGTACTTCGTAGTTTAAATTTAATTTTTATGTATACTCATCTAGCACTACTTCGCGGAATCAATGTTTCCGGTCACAATATGATTAAAATGGACGATCTGAAAGCCTTGCTGGAACGAATGGGTTTTCAGAATGTGCGTACATATATCCAATCTGGAAATGTTTTTGTAGATAGTGAGG
>CBFHBH010000428.1:0-2250 GCA_965653735.1 uncultured Flavobacterium sp.
CCTGATAGTTTGAGTTTCTCCAGTTGTTCCTTTTTGCCATTTGATCACAGCATCAATAACTAGTTTAGGTTGTTCATCATTTAAGTCAACATCGATAACTTTTTCACAGCTTATAAATAAAAATGTGAATATTGGAATTAGTATGTATGGAATTAATCTTTTCATTTTTTAGTATTTAAAATTATAAGAAACAGAAGGAATTATACCAAATATAGATAATCGGGTTGCCTCGTTAACGCCAGTTTCATTGTTTTTACTAAAGCTGATTGAAGCAGCATTGTTTCTGTTATATAAATTGTAAATGCTGAATACCCATTCACTTTTAAACTTTTTTTCTCTTTTTTGTTTTGTTGCAAGAGTTGCTGAAACATCTAGGTGGTGATATGTTGGTAATCGATTTTCATTTCTTAAACCGTAACTTGGTACTGTAACTCCTTGAAAAGTATATTTTCCAGTAGGGAATGTAACCGGCTGTCCAGATTGAAGTGTAAAATTCGCTCCAAAGCTCCAGCGTTTGTTTAACTTGTAACTTGCTGTCACTGCTAGATTATGTCTTTTGTCATAAGCAGATCGATACCATTGTCCATTATTTATTCCTACTTCATTAGGCGTTCTTCCTGGTGTTTTTTGTTCAGATTGAGATAAAGTGTATGCCACCCATCCTGTAAAATCTCCTGTGTTCTTTCTTAATAAAACCTCTAAACCATTAGACCTCATTTCTCCGTTTAAAATAACTTGCTCAATAGCTTCATTGGCAATTAAATCTGCGCCATCTATATAATCTAAACGATTTTTTACTGTTTTGTAAAAGCTTTCTAATTCTAAAGTATAATTATCATTGCTAAAGTTTTTAAAAAAACCTACGGCTATTTGATCTGCCAATTGAGGTTTTATATAATTATCACTTGGTGTCCAAACATCAAGTGGAGTAGGTGACGCTGTATTTGAAATTAACTGTAGATACTGGACCATTCTGTTGTAGCTAACTTTTACCGATTGGTTTTCATCAATCTCCATAGCCATTGAAATTCTAGGTTCAAAATTACTGTAATCGGCTATTTTTTTGTTTTTACCAAAGTATTCTGTTGAAATCGGTTTTGCTTTGTCATATACTTTTAAGTCGGCATCATAAACAACAGGTTGATTGTTCTCATAATAATTTATGGTTGATTGACCTAAACGATAAAATTGACTATATCGAATACCATAATTAATTGAAAATATTTTTGATAATTTTTGTTCTGCATCAATATAAATGGCTGGTTCAAAAGCATATTTTTTATCTAATTGCTTTGGATTTATTGATGAGTCTTCACTTAAAGGTTCAATTGTTCCGGGATTAAATTTATAGTAAATAGAGTTTATTCCATAGCTTAATTTGAATTTATCTGAAAGATAATGTTTGAAATCGTATTTAAGATTGTAACTATCGATGCCTGATTCCCAATTAAAATCTACAAAATCTAAAACCAAACCGTAATAATAATTACTATAAATCATAGAAAGATTAGAAAACAATTTATCTGAAAAAAGATGATTCCAACGCAAGTTAAAAGTTGAATTTCCGTAAGTATTTGTGAAACTGTCACTTAAAGTGAAAACATCTCGGCCAAAATAACCTGAAAGATAAATATTGTTGTTTTTGTTTAGCTTATAGTTGGCTTTTGTATTTAGGTCATAAAAATAAGCTGAGTTTTCATTGTCAGTAAGTTTTAAGAACAAATGGGCATAAGAAGCTCTTCCTCCAATTAAAATGAACCTTTTTCTTTTACTATTGGTCCTTCAGCTAGAATTCTGCTAGAAACAAGACCAATGCCACCATTAAGGCTGAAATTATTGCTGTTACCATCCTTTTGGTAAATGTCTAATACTGAGGAAGCTCTTCCTCCAAATCGAGATGGAATTCCACCTTTATACAGTTTTAAATCTTTAATGGCATCGGGATTAAATACAGAAAACAGTCCAAATACATGCGATGTGTTATAAATGGTTGCTTCATCAAGTAAAACTAAATTTTGATCTGCACCACCACCACGAACATTAAATCCTGATTGTCCTTCTCCTGCATTAGTAACCCCTGGGAGAAAAAGTAGCGATTTTATGACATCGACTTCTCCTAAAACAACTGGCATTTGCTTTATTGTTTGAATTGTTAGTTTGTTAACACTCATCTCAGGTTTTCGAATGTTTGTTATGTTTTTTTGTACAACTACAACTTCGTCAAGTTGTTTCACATTCCTATTCTCTTCT
>CBFHBH010000429.1:0-2224 GCA_965653735.1 uncultured Flavobacterium sp.
AAATGTATTGCTATTGGATTACCAACTTGGTTTTGCATCGGAATTTTGGCCGTTATGGCCAATCAGTTTGCTCCTGCTTTGGGAATTCAAAATATTGTACCTGGAAAAGCCATCATGTGGGGCTATGTAGGAATTTCTATTGGTGATTTTGCAAGCGGATTTATTTCTCATTGGCTAAAATCTAGAAAAAAAGCAATTTTCTACATGATGTTATTTACAATTCTTGGTGTTGTCTTAATGCTTTATGGCGGAGCCAAAACTGAAGGAATGTATTATTTTTATTGTGCTTGGCTGGGATTAGGCACTGGATATTGGGCTATGTTTGTTACTGTTGGCGCAGAACAGTTTGGTACAAATATTAGAAGTACTGCTACAACTACTATTCCTAATATGGTTAGAGGACTGGTTCCTTTAATGTTAATTGGATTTGATTTTTTCAAAAAAGATAACGGAGTTATAATTTCAGCAACAATAATTGGATTAATAGCTTTCATCTTAGGAATTTATGCAACACTAACAGTAAAAGAAACACATGATAAAGACCTTGATTTTATAGAATAACTATAAAGAAAGACTTTTCCTTTTTTCATTCTAAAATTCATTCGTCTAAGAATAGTTACTATTCATAGGCGAATTTTTCTTTTTATACCCTTCAATAGCTATAATCATTCATAAGATTTAGTGATTTTTCTTAGGGGAAATACACCCTTTTCACCTCCATTGTTTTCCTTTCTCGAAGCTGGTTAAAATCCTTTATCAAATGGGTTATTTGTCTGCACTCTAAGACTCTGATTATGCACAATTTTACATCATCAAAGTTTTAAAAGTTTCCACAACAAATTGACACTAAAGAAAATGGCAAAGAAAGCAGTTATAATAGGAATAAATGACTACGCACCAATAGGCGCAGGAGGTCCCGATTTAAGTGGTTGCATTGCAGATGCTCGTGATATGGCAAATACATTAGTAATATGTGGCTTTTCACCATCTGATATTAGAATCTTAACTAATCAAAATGCAACAAAAAATAACATCATTACTTACATAAAATGGTTGTTAACTGGAAATAAAGCTGGTGATTCATTGGTATTATACTATTCTGGTCATGGTACCAGAGTTGCTAATATTGGAACTGATCTAGAGTTAGACGGATTAGATGAAGCAATATGTCCACATGATTATGCATCAGCAGGAGTTATAAGAGACGATGAATTTAAAAGCCTTTTCAAAGGAAAAGTAAAAAAAGGTGTCAGCTTTGATGTCTTTTTTGATTGCTGTCATTCAGGGTCAGGAACTCGAAAAATGAATTTGGGCGGTATTGATGGAATGTTCATTAATGAAACTCCAAGATTCATCCCTCCTATGCTAGAAGATGAATTTTACTTCAATTTTTCAAAAAGTATAGAAAGTAAATCACCGGTAACAGAAACAGCTGAAGGAACTACAACATCAAAATCTTTAAATAAAGTACCAGAAATGAACCATGTTCTTTGGGCGGGTTGTAAAGACAACCAAGTTTCCATGGAAGGAGATGTTTCTGGTATGACAAGAGGCTATTTCACCTACAATTTATGCAAAATACTTAGGGCTACAACGGGAAATATAACTCGGGAATTACTTGACTCTCAAATTGCTAATGGTTTATCAGCAATGGGAGCAGCTCAAATAAATCAAACCGAAGGTAAATCTGCGAAGCTACAAGTAAAAATATTTGAATAGTGGTGGAATCCGAAAAACCAAAAAAGAGTAGGAAAAAATTAAAATCAAATAAATATGACAACTAACAAAAAAGACAAACCCATGTTGCAAGACGAGGTTAAAAACTTAAAACCAATTAAAGCAACAAGAAAAATTAAAGTCGATGAAGACGGAAAAGAACAAATAGAGGCTATTGGGGTAAAAGTCTTAGAAAAAGGAGCTAAAGCATTAACTGAACACGCTCCATTCTGTCCAGATCATTTAGATCAAGACTTCAATCCAAAAGCAGATAAAGCTGGGGCTAAAACTCCAATTTTCATCGACAGAACAACATTTATGCAGCCAGAAGGAAGTAGAACCATCTTTGGTGCCGACAATAGAACAGTTTACAATTCAACAGCTTACCCGTGGGGATGTGTAGGTAGAGTTGAAACTGCTTTAGGAATTGGAAGTGGAGCAATGGTTGGTCCAAGACACCTATTAACATGTGCCCATGTTATCGATTTTAAAAGTGATGGATCAACAG
>CBFHBH010000430.1:0-2224 GCA_965653735.1 uncultured Flavobacterium sp.
TGTTTTTGAGTGTGCTCAAGAATTTTGTTCTTTCAGATTTCCTGTTTCGGATTTCCAGAAAAACCCTGTGGAACTGACCTAACTCTACATCAAAAACTGATTCGAAAAATGAAGCTATTTCTTTGAGTCCTGATGTCCCATTATTAAAAACTCCTTGTGTATGGAGCGCATACATTAATTCGATTAATTCAACTTTTGAGCCTGTCCATTTTTGCTCGTTTTTGTGTAGTGAAGGAGGTACGTTTTTTATGGCTTTACTCTCTAATTTTGTGATTTCTTCTTCCAGAAAACTCTTTATTAAATCATTAGCTAATATGCAGGCTACCTTATAATCGTGTGATGTGGAAAATCTATGATCTGCCTGAAAATAAAAGCTATCAAGTGTGAGTTTAACATCGTATTTACCCCGTATGAAATATTTATTATCCAAACAACTGTTCCCAGTGCGATAATAGTGGTAAAATTCTCGGTTTTCGTTGAAATACGTTTTTAACTTTATGAGTTCAGCATTATAATATTTTCGAGTTGTTTTTTTGGAACCAGTTGGTTTGTTGGTTTCAATATTATAAATTTCATTGTAGTAAATGAGTTTAGCTGAAAACTTTGGTTTTATATTTCTGAAGAATTCGATTTCCTCGACTTTGTTTTGAAACTTGTATTTTATGAAAAAGGTTTTCAATTTTTCTAAAATAGAAACGATAACTTTTATAGATTTTTCGGAAGATTGTTGAGGGGGCTCAATTTCTTGATGTATCAATTTTAACTGATGCTCCATTTCGTGCATCAATGATTCAGAAAACAATTTCATTTAGTGTATTTAGATTTGATTGATTCAGAATTGAACTGAGAGGCAAATCTATTTGACTGATGTTGAGGTTGCAAATGGAGTGGTATTGGATTCCCGAATTACATAGTTAATTTCCCGAATTGAATAGTAATTTTTAAAATAATATACTCAGTATACCAGGTTTAAGTTTTAACACCTAAACCAAATATAGTTCAATCTAATAAAACCGTCTGAATAAGTCGGACGGTTTTTCATTTTCATTAGTTTCATCTTTAGGAACTATTTCGTCATTGGTTACTTCTTTTGTAGCATTTTTCTCATTTCAAATTGTTATTTTGTGTCCAATAAAAAAGTTGAAGAGCTTGTGTTCTCGGAACTTGATAGAAACCTAAGTGTTGCACAATTCTACCTGATAGATTACGTTTTACTTTTCCGACGTATAAAATTTTACTTTCTGGGATATATTTCTTGATTACAAGAGTTGATTTTGCATTATCTGTTAATCTGTAATTTGAAATATCATTAATCAAATCCCTTGTTTGATGTTCAGGAAGTAATTGTAAAGAAATATAAGTATGCTACTAATAATCTTTTCAAATCATCAAAAAGTTTTCCAAATTTTTCCGACTTCATAATATCAATGAAATTATAATCTTCTAGTAATTCACAATCAATTGGAAATTCTCGAATATTTTTAGCATCAGTTTTTGAAACATGAATGATTGATTGATTGATTGAACATATTTTTACTAACTTCTTTAATAACTAGAGGAAATCCTTGTAATTGAATTAACAAATTATTTCTATAAAAAGGAGTTGGATTTTCTACAAAATCTTTTAGATCACTAATTTTAGTGGGTTCGACCGTATTGTTGTTATATTATCACAAAAGAAAAAGACCAATCGAAAGATTGGTCTTTGAAAAGAGAAATACATTAGGTATAATAAGTATATTATTATCTAAATTAATTAAAAAGTTTATAAATGTATAATCAAATATAGTGTTTACTATAATTATTTGTAACTCTCGACTGTATTCAAACAGTTTTACAATTAGTGTTAGCGATATCAATTTCGACTCTTAAAAAATTATCTGTGTTTTCTTCTGTAATTTTCAGGTGACTCCTTATTAATTTTTTTAAAGGCAGAAGAAAAATTACTGTAATTTTGGAAACCTAATTCGAAAGCTATTTCATTTAATGGAATATTTGTTTCTTCCAATAGTGATTTTGCCTTTTCTATTTTTCTTAGCAATATATACTGGTAAGGTGAAATATTTAAATATTGAAGAAAAATCCGTCCCAAGTGCCTTTTCGTCCAATTTGTATATTGTGTTAATTCTTCTATCTCAATCTTTTTATCAATATTTGCGTTAATGTAATTTATTATATTCTTAATTTTAAATGGAATATCAACTCTTGTTGGATTTTCTAATCT
>CBFHBH010000431.1:0-2223 GCA_965653735.1 uncultured Flavobacterium sp.
GTGTTTCAATAAAGCACCTTTGTAAGAAAGGATAGCTCTTGCAGTATCAGTTGGCTGAGCACCATTGTGTAACCATTTAACTGCGCTGTCAAGGTTTAACTCAACAGTTGCTGGGTTAGTGTTTGGATTGTAAGTACCGATTTTCTCTAAGTATTTACCATCTCTTTTTGAGCGTGCATCTGCAGCTACAACCCAGTAAAAAGGTTTTCCTTTTTTACCGTGTCTTTGTAATCTAATTTTTACTGACATAATCTTATTGATTAATTTGAGGTACACGACCTCGTTATTTAAGGGTGCAAATATATAAAACTTTAGAATACGACAACGAGATTTTTTGTTTAATTTTTATGGTATGAAAAAATATTTTTAAAAGAAAAACTTTAATTATCAGTTAATTACCATATTAATAGTCTACCTTTACCCAGAATTATAAAATTTATATATGAATATTTTTGTGGGAAGTCTTCCGTTTTCAATTGACGAAGCAGACTTAAGAGATTCTTTTGGAGTGTATGGTACTGTAACATCAGTAAAGTTAATTACTGATAAATTTACAGGTCGTAGTAAAGGATTTGGATTCGTTGAGATGTCAAGTGATGAAGAAGCTTCAAAAGCAATCCAAGAATTAAACGGTGCTACTGTTGATGGTCGTACGATTGTAGTAAATAAATCGGAACCAAAACCAGAAGGCGAAAGAAGAAGTTTTAATAACAACCGTTCTACAAGTGGTGGTTATGGAAACAACCGTGGTGGTGGAAACTATGGCGGAGGGAACAATAGAGGAGGAAGATACTAAGTTTTTTTTATATTATTGTTTAAAAACCATCTCAATTGAGGTGGTTTTTTTGTTATCAACAATTCTTGATTTCTAAACTCTTTACATGTACTTTTGTTTTTACCTAAAATTTGCTCGAAGCACATCGCTTATAGCCTAAAGCTCAATGAAATGTATTTAATCTTTGATACCGAAACTACTGGTTTACCTCGCAGTTGGTCAGCTCCAATAACGGATACTGACAACTGGCCTCGTTGTATTCAAATTGCCTGGCAATTGCATGATGAGTTAGGAAACTTAATAGAACATCAAGATTATTTAGTAAAACCAGAAGGTTTTAATATTCCGTATGATGCAGAAAGAATTCATGGCATTTCAACCGAATTGGCTATTGAGCAGGGAATTACATTGCAAGAAGTTTTAGAAAAATTCAATATTGCACTTTCAAAAACAAAATATATTGTCGGTCAAAATGTTGGCTTTGATGTGAATATCATGGGTTGTGAGTTTCATCGTGCCGGAATTAATTCCGATTTAGCCAAACTACCAGTTTTGGACACTTGTACAGAAACTACCGCCGAATTGTTAAGACTTCCTGGTGGTAGAGGAGGTCGTTATAAACTACCAACACTTACTGAATTACACGAATATTTATTTGGAGAGCCTTTTGCAGAAGCTCACAATGCAACTGCCGACGTAGAAGCTACTACCCGCTGTTTTTTAGAGTTAATTAAACGAGAGGTTTTTACAAAAGAAGAGCTTGATGTCAGTGAAGATTATTACATTCGTTTTCGCGAAAACAATCATCAAGAAATAAAATTAATAGGTTTAAAGCATATTAATTTAAAGTCGGCTTCAGATGAAATTAGAAAGCGTCTAAACAAAATTCAGCAAGAAGAAGTTGTAATTCCGGTTTCTGAAGAAGATGTAAAAGATTTAGAACATGCGTCTTTTGCTCATTTGCACAACCACACACAATTTTCTGTACTTCAATCAACTATTGGTGTTCCAGATTTAGTTAATGCCGCTGCTAAAAACAAGATGACTGCAGTTGCGATGACTGACACAGGAAACATGATGGGAGCTTTCCATTTTGTGAGTGCTGTAATGAATCATAATAAAGCAGCTAAAGCTAAAATTGATGCTGCTATCGAGGCAGGAGAAGAGCCTTCAGATGTTGAAATTAAACCAATTGTAGGTTGTGAATTCAATGTTTGTAACAACCATAAAGATAAATCTCAAAAGGATAATGGTTATCAAGTTGTTTTTTTGGCGAAAAATAAAAGAGGATATCACAATTTAGCCAAAATGGCTTCGATTGCTTATACTGAAGGTTTTTATTATGTACCTCGTATTGATCGAAGTGTAATTGAGAAATATAAAGAAGATATTATCGTTTTATCTGGAAATTTATATGGAGAAATTCCAAGTAAAATTTTAAATATTGG
>CBFHBH010000432.1:0-2222 GCA_965653735.1 uncultured Flavobacterium sp.
AATAAAAAATATAGTATTAATCCTATTGATTTTTTTTTTAACTTTAAAACACTTCCCCAAACCGTATTGTCTTATATAATTCCCATATTCAACCTTTTGAGTTAATTTTTTAGCCGATTGGATTAAACACAGGCTTGCTTCTGAAATAATTTTATACAAAATAATTAAGTAAGGAAATTTAGTCATAAAACATATTTTTCAAACCTTAATGTATTTATTATCCATAATAAACCGAATGATTTATTAAACAAAATAAAATGATCCCAATGAAAACGCTACAAACTATTAAATCGAAAATTATTTTCATGTCCACTTATCCGCCAACTCAATGTGGTATTGCCACTTATACGCAAGATACCATCAAAGGGATTATGGATGTTTATGGAAATTCAATCAGCTGTGAAATTTGTGAATTGGTGAAATCGCCAAAAGAAAATCCAACTCAGGCTTTTACTTTAAATACCAATGATAAAGATGATTATACAAGAGTTGCCGAAGAAATCAATAACGATGAATTGGTAAAACTGGTACATATTCAGCATGAATTTGGGCTGTTTGCCGGTAACTATGGAGACCATTTATTAGAGTTTTTGAATGTGATAAAAAAACCGGTAACCTTTACTTTTCACAGCGTTATTCAAAATCCGAATAAGGAATTAAAAACTTTTGTCAAATTATTGCTTTCCTATAGTAACTCCGTTTTTGTAATGACAAATCAATCAAAGGAAATCCTTATGAAAGATTACGACATTCAAGAGGAAATTGTAACGTATGTACCACACGGGACCCATGTTGTTATTTATGAAACTCCCGCACATGCAAAACAAAAATTTAATATTGAAGACAGAAAAGTACTCTCTACTTTCGGACTTTTAGGCGAAGGAAAAAATATCGAAACCGGTTTACTGGCTTTGTCTAAAAGAGAACCTAATGTTCTGTATTTGATCATTGGCAGAACACATCCAAACTTGATTGTCGATGGTGTTGATACCTATCGCGATAAATTAGAAGCACTTGTAGATGAATTAAATTTGCAGGACAATGTTCGTTTTATCAATGAATATTTAGAAACAAATGAACTTTTGGATTACTTAAAAGCAACTGATATTTATTTGTTTACATCGAAAGATCCTAATCAGGCTGTCAGCGGTACTTTTGCTTATTCAATGAGTTGTGCGTGCCCTCTTGTGGCGTCAAAAATTCCTCATACTTTAGAAGTTTTAACTTCAGATTGCGGTGTTTTAGTTGATATTGGAAACGCTGACCAGTTTGCTGAAGCTACCCTAAAATTGCTATCTGATGATGATTTAAGAGAAGAAATGGGTAAAAATGCTTTCCGTAAAATGAGAGCGTCTTCCTGGGAAAATGTGGGTATTACCCATCTTCCGGCTACACTTTAGACGATAATGCGAGGGCTTTGGTTGCAGTTGGAATGCATTATAAATTAACCGGAGACAAAGATGATTTGCCTTATATGTTAATTTATCTGGATTTCATTCACCGTTGTCAAAAACCAGACGGCAGCTTCATTAATTATGTTGATGAGCATAACAGAGAGCATATTGAGCAAAATGCAGAGGTAAATCTGGAAGACTCAAACGCAAGAGGAATCTGGGCTTTAGGAAGCGTGATTGCATTAAAAGATATTTTGCCTGAAAATATTGTCAATACAGCTTCAGAATGTTTTCTGAAAAGTCTTTCATGGGCAGAAAGACTTGAAATGGTTCGAAAATTATTTAACCTACGGAAATGGTATTCTTCCTGAGTCGATGCTGTATGCCTATTTGGTAACCAATAAACCTATCTATAAAAAAATTGCATTAGAGTCTCTTGATTTCCTTCTTTCCAAGATGTTTACTAAGAATGGCTTCAGGGTAATTTCAAATAACGGATGGTGCCATAAAGGTCAGGAACCAAAAGAATATGGAGAACAGCCAATTGATGTTTCATACATTATTCAGACTTTGAATGGCTTTTACACTGCATTCAAAAATCCGCTATACAAAGTGTATATGAAAACAGCTTTTAATTGGTTCTTAGGCAAAAACCATTTAAACCAGATTATGTATAATCCTATTAGCGGTGGTGGATACGATGGACTCGAAAAAGAAAATATAAACCTCAATCAGGGAGCAGAATCAACAGTATGTTATCTTACTGCCCGATTAATTATGGAAAATTTTAAGGAACGTTTGCATGTGTCGACGCAAGTGGTGTTCATT
>CBFHBH010000433.1:0-2210 GCA_965653735.1 uncultured Flavobacterium sp.
AAATCAAAGAATAGCAGAAGCAAAAAGAAACCTCGATTTTTTAAAAGAAAGATTTGATAATCAGAAAAATTTAAAGAGTCCATATAATGGTGAAGTTGTCGAAGTTCTTATTGATAGAGGAGTTGTTGTAGGAACTGGAACACCTTTGTTTAAATTAAAAAATCTGAAAGATGCTAACAAAAAAATTACAAGTATTCTTTACATCCCTTCTAAAGACGGAAAAAAAATAAAGAAAGGGATGGAAGCACTCGTATCACCCTCGACAGTTCAGCCTCAGGAATTTGGTTTTATTAAAGGTAAGATAACATATGTATCGGACTTTCCTATTACACAACAAGGAATGCTTACTTCTGTAAAAAACGATCAACTTACTAAAGGACTATTAGCAATGGGACCACTATTTGAAGTTCATGTAGATTTTGATATAGATCCTAATTCATATAGTGGTTTTAGATGGACTTCAGCAAAAGGCCCTGAAATAAAAATTAAGGAAGGAACATCATGTATGGGGAAAATAACGATTAAAGAACAAAGACCAGTAACTCTTGTTGTTCCTGCATTTAAAAAGTTTTTTGATTTATACTAGCATGAAATTTAATATAAAAAATAACTCTAATTTTAATATAGAGAAGCAGGCAAGACCAGTAAGAGTGCCAACTGTTTTGCAAATGGAGAGCGTAGAATGCGGAGCTGCTTCTTTAAGCATTATTTTAGGCCATTTTGGAAGATTTGTTCCGCTTGAGAAATTAAGAATTGCCTGCGGAGTATCTAGAGATGGTTTAAAAGCTACAAATATTATAAAAGCTGCTAAAGAATTTGGATTAGAAGCAAAAGGTTACGCAAAGTCAATTGAAAAACTAATGCAGATTCAAACACCAGCGATAATTTTTTGGAATTTTAATCATTTTTTAGTTTTAGAAGGCTTTACAGATAAAAAAGTATTCTTGAGTGATCCCGCTCAAGGAAGGTACCAAGTTACACATGAAGAATTTAACGATTCATATACTGGTGTTGTATTAACTTTTAACCCAACTGAAAACTTTATAAAAGGGAATGAGAAGAAAGGATTGCTTTATTCTCTAAAATCAAGAATAACTAACTCTAAAACCAGTATTTTATATATAATTCTAGCTAGTTTATTTTTGGTTATACCTGGTTTAGTTATACCATCATTTTTAATGGTTTTTATTGATAAATATTTGGTTAATAATTTTTCAGGATTTGTGATGCCTTTGTTATTGATAATGGGTGGACTCTTGTTAATTAATTCTTCATTAGTTTATCTTCAACAATATTTTTTATTGAGGCTTG
Source organism: uncultured Flavobacterium sp. (assembly GCA_965653735.1). Lineage (GTDB taxonomy): Bacteria > Bacteroidota > Bacteroidia > Flavobacteriales > Flavobacteriaceae > Flavobacterium. Next base: position 1,312 of record CBFHBH010000433.1, read on the forward strand.
AAACCAAATTAGCTTTAGCCTCGTCAAGTAAATTTTTATGGCACGTATTTCATTTGCCAATCTCATTTTTCACACAAAGATATAGTGGAGAAATAGGAAATAGAGTTTCTCTTAATGATAAAGTTTCCAAACTTTTAAGTGGTGATTTAGCAAATGCAGCTCTTAATGTTATAGTGGTTATTTTTTATGCCATAATCATGTTTTCGTATGATTTCTTACTTACAATTATTGGAATTTTTATGGCACTCATTAATGTAGTCATTTTGAAGTTGGCAACAAGAAAAATGAAAGATGGTAATAGACGAATGACAAATGAAATAGGAAAACTCTTAGGAACTACAACGTCTGGAATCAGCATGATTGAAACATTAAAAGCCTCTGGAAGAGAAAATGATTTTTTTACTAATTGGGTAGGTTATTTGGCTAAAGTTACTAATGCACAACAAGAGTTAGGTTGGTTAAGTATGAGATTAAATGCCATACCTCCACTTTTGACATCTTTGACGTCTAGTATCATTCTAGGAGTTGGTGCAATGAGGATTATGGATGGTGAGATGACTTTGGGTGGTTTGGTAGCATTTACTTTTTTGATGAGCAATTTTATGAACCCGGTGAATCAATTAGTGAGTGTTGGGAATTTGCTTAATGAGACTGAAAGTGATATGGGAAGAATTGATGATGTGATGAATTACGAAACGGACAATCAATTCAATAAAAATGAAAAAAAATCAGAATCAAGTTATCAAATTGAAAATAAAAAATTGGTGGGTTATTTTGAAATGAAGAATGTAACGTTTGGTTACAATACAACCATGCCTGCTTTGATTGAAAATTTTAATTTATTTAAAATGCGAATTTTTAAAATTTCGCTTAAAAATTTCCAAAAACATGTTAAAAAT
>CBFHBH010000434.1:0-2201 GCA_965653735.1 uncultured Flavobacterium sp.
CTGCCTGATGCATAACAGAATCGTCTTTGCATCCTATAAAAAGTAAGCAAAATAAAAGGCAAAATTGTATGATTGTTCTCATTATAGTATCACAAAATAAAACTCTAACGCAAATGTAAGGTTTTTGTTTTTCTTGTGTTCATAAGTGTTAAAGTTCTTAAGAAGATTTGAGTTTTATAATTCACGAAACGCTATCTTTGTGACACAACTTTTTAAAAATGGACACGAAAATATTAATTATAGGTGCTTGTGGTCAAATTGGTACCGAATTGACACAAAAATTAAGAGAGATTTACGGTGTAAACAATGTAATCGCTTCAGATATTCGAAAACTAAATATAGATGTTGTAAACGATGGAATCTTTGAAGTCGTAAATGCATTAGACTATAATCAAATTGAGCACTTAATAGAGAAATATCAAATCACTGATGTTTATTTAATGGCAGCTCTCCTTTCTGCAACAGCAGAGAAAAACCCTGCTTTTGCATGGGATTTAAATATGAATTCTCTTTTCCATGTTTTGAATTTAGCCAAAGCAGGAAAAATTAAAAAGATATACTGGCCATCAAGTATTGCGGTTTTTGGGCCTACAACGCCTAGAGACAATACTCCTCAATATACCATTATGGAACCATCAACGGTTTACGGGATTAGTAAGCAAACAGGGGAGAGATGGTGTGAATATTACCATACTCAATATGGAGTTGATGTAAGAAGTATTCGTTATCCAGGTTTAATCAGTTGGAGCACTCCTCCAGGAGGTGGAACAACAGATTATGCAGTCGATATATACCACAAAGCAATTACTGAAGGGAAATTTACTTCGTTTTTATCTGAAAATTCGGCTTTGCCAATGATGTATATGGATGATGCGATTAAAGCGACCATAGGCATTATGCAAGCTCCTTCAGAGCAAATTAAAATTCGTTCGTCGTATAACTTATCAGGAATGAGTTTTACTCCAAAAGAGATTGCTGCTGAAATTAAAAAGCATTTTCCAGATTTTACTATCGATTACAATCCAGATTTCCGTCAAAAAATTGCTGACAGTTGGCCTGCAAGCATAGATGATTCAAGAGCTAGAGAAGATTGGGGTTGGCAAAATGATTACAACATGGAGAATATGACAGTCGAAATGATTGCTAAATTAAAAGAGCATATTTATAAACAATAAAGTTGTATTTTGATTTTTCTAAGAAAAACCTGTTTTTTGATAATGAATGATGCTTGTTTGTAAATGAGAAAATATTATTTATTTTTTTTCTTCCTCTTTTTTCAATTTTCTTTTTCACAAGGAGAGGCAAATAATTGGTTTTTTGGTGCCGGAGCTGGTCTTGATTTCAGTGCAGGAGCGCCTGTTGCTGTATTAGGTGGTCAAACTAATAATCAGGAAGGTTGTGCAAGTATTTCAGACACTTTTGGTGATTTATTGTTTTATTCTGATGGAGTAACTGTATGGAATAGAAATAATCAAATTATGCAAAATGGTAGTGGTTTGCTTGGACATGATTCTAGTACTCAATCTGCAACAATTGTTCGTAAACCTGGAGCATTAGATATTTTTTACATTTTTACTATCGATGCACTTGTTGGAGGTAATGGATTTAAGTATTCTATTGTAGACATGTCTTTAAACGGTGGTTTGGGAGGAGTTACCACAAAAAATGTTTCGATTTATTCGCCAACATGTGAAAAAATATCAATAGTTAAAAAAAGTAATGATTTAGATTATTGGATTATAACTCACGATTGGAATAGTAATGCCTTTTTTGCGCATGAATTTACAAGTGCAGGATTCAATCTTACCCCAATTGTAAGTAATTCTGGATCAGTTATATCATCTTCAACAGATGACTCAAGAGGTTATATGAAAATATCTCCTAATGGTAGTAAGTTAGCTTTGTGTTCATCTGGATTGGATATTTTAGAGTTGTTCGATTTTAATACCACCACAGGTGTAGTGTCTAATGGACAGGTTATTTTATCAGAGGGAGGAGAGTTGTATGGCGTAGAGTTTTCAACAAGCAATGAGAGATTATATGTTTCAAATACTATAGGCAGAAAAATTTATCAGTTTAACTTGTCTGCGCCCAATATTGCTGCTTCGAAAGTTAAAGTTTATGAAGCCTCACAAATTCCAGCAGCTTTACAATTAGGTCCTGATGGTAAAATTTATCTCAACCAATCGTCTGTACATTTA
>CBFHBH010000435.1:0-2200 GCA_965653735.1 uncultured Flavobacterium sp.
ATTATTTAATACCAAATGGTATTTTTTAATATATTTGCGTCGAAATTAAGTAGTTAGAATGTCAAAAGCAGATCGTACAAAACAATTTATTATAGAAAAAACTGCATGTATTTTTAATACCAAAGGATATGCAGGGACTTCCATTAATGATTTGATTGAAGCTACAGGATTGACTAAAGGAAGTATATATGGTAACTTTGAGAACAAAGATCAAGTCGCTTTAGCAGCTTTCGATTATAACTTTGGAAGATTGGTTACTTATATAAGAGGAATTATGGATTCAAGAAATTCATCTATAGATAAATTGCTAGTTTACCCTGAAACATATCGTAATTTTTTGACCAATTCTATCTTAATTTCAGGTTGCCCAATTACAAACACATCAACAGAAGCTGATGATACACATCCTATGTTGAGAGCAAGAGTAGAAAGCGCCTATGATTTTTGGGAAGAAACGTTAATGAATCATATCAATAACGGAATTGAAAATGGTGAAATTAGATCAGAAATTAATAAAAAAGAATTTGTTTCTGTTTTTATGTCAATACTTCAAGGGGGAATCTTGCAAGCTAAAGCGACAAAGAAAATGAGCTCACTAAATTCATCAATGAATTATCTGGAACGTTATATACTTTCCATAAAAATGTAAAAAAATTTTTACAATAATATACCGTTTGGTATTTTTTTATAAACAATTGAAAATCGTGAATATGAAAAATGTTTTACTTACTTTAAGTTTAATCTTAGGTTTATCTAGCTCGAATGCTCAAGAAGTTACTAAGGTTGGAGGTTTTAATTATCCAGAAAGTGTTGCATCTGATGCTTCATTTTTATACGTTGCAGATATTGGTGCTAAAATGAAACCAACTGATAAAGATGGTGATGGTAAAATTATTCGACTTGATAAAGCGGGAAAAGTCGTTGATAACAATTTTTTCAAAGAAATTTTAAATGCTCCTAAAGGATTAGCAATTGATGGAGATGTTTTATACGTTGCTGATGTTGATAGAATTGTAGCTTTCGAAATTAAAACTGGAAAAAAATTATACGAAGTTGATTTTGTTCCTCAAACATCATTCCTTAATGATATAGCAGTTTGGGATAAAACTACTTTATATGTATCTGCTACAGATAAGAGCAAACTTTTTAAAGTAAACTTGACTAATAAAACATTTGAAGAAGTTCCTACAGATGTTGCAATAGATGGAATTAATGGTTTATATGCAGATAAAGGAGCTTCAAGACTATATGTAAACGGTTTTGGAACGAACAATCAAGTAAACGGAACAATTGGTTACATTAACCTTAAAGACAATAAATTTACACAACTTATTCAGTTAGAAGGTCTTTATGATGGAATCACTATTTATCAAGATGTGCTTTATTTTACGAATTGGATTGCTGCAGAGAAAAAAGGAATTTTAGTATCAATCGATTTATTAAACAATCATAAAATGACTGTGATGAAGCTTCCAGAATTTATTGGTGGTCCAGCAGATTTAACCGTTTCAAGAGATAATTTAGTAATTCCGGCAATGTTAGAAGGTACATTGTACTTTGTAAACATCAAAAAAGAATTGATGTACATTAACTAAAAAATATTTTAAAAGGTTCATTTAAAATACCTTTTCAATAGTTCTTGAGCCGCTGCAAAAGGTGATATTTCATTATTTTGCACGGCTTTTTTACTTAACTCAAGAAGATTATTAATTTCAGGATTGTTATAAAAATGATTTTTTAATTGATCATTAATAGTTTCCAAAAGCCAATATTGATTTTGATTTGCTCTTTTAGTGTCAAAATAACCATTCCCTTTAGTTAAAGAAAAGTATTCCTCAATGGTTTCCCAAACATCATCAATACCTGATTTTTGAATTGCGCTGCAAGTTGTTACCTTCGGATTCCATCCCGAGTTTTTCATAGGGAATAAATGCAAAGCACGATTAAATTCTGTTTTGGCGAGTTTAGCTTTGGTGACATTATCACCGTCGGCTTTGTTTATTACAATTAAATCGGCCATTTCCATAATACCACGTTTAATGCCTTGTAACTCATCACCAGCACCAGCCAAATTCAATAACAAAAAGAAATCAACCATACTGTGAACGGCAGTTTCACTTTGGCCAACACCTACTGTTTCAATTAAAATTGTATCAAAGCCACAAGCTTCACATAGCATAATGCTTTCACGTGTTTTGCG
>CBFHBH010000436.1:0-2200 GCA_965653735.1 uncultured Flavobacterium sp.
TGAGCTGAGCTCTAACACAAGAGCACAGGATACCCCCGAGACTCCGCCACCAATTATCAAAACATCAAACATTATGACTGTTTTTTTAATTTTTCGTCAATCGATTTAGAAATTCTAAATATCAAAAGAATCAACAGCACACAAAATAGCTAAGATTCCTATTAATGCCACCAAACTATCTCCTTCAAATAAGTTTTTAAAATCGAGCATGGTGATATTAACGACAATAGAAATTGCAGCCAAAACAAGTACTATGTAAGTAAAAATTTTCATTTCAGTTCTAATTATTGGACAAAATTAAAACTTTTACTACTAAACAAATAGACCTTTAACATTAGCGGCAAATAATTTAACAGCTATAGCAAGTAAAACTACTCCAAAAACCTTTCTAACTACTCCCAAACCAGTTGGTCCCAATAATTTTTCGATTTTACCAGAAAGCTTTAAAACTCCATAAACTATCACTATATTAATAAGTATGGCAACAACGATGTTTATAGATTGGTATTCTGAGCGAAGAGATAATAGGGTTGTCATAGTACCAGCTCCAGCTATAAGAGGAAATGCGAGAGGAACGATACTGGCCGTTTTAGGTTCTTCATCTTTATAGATACTAATTCCTAAAATCATTTCTAATGCAAGAAAAAACAAAACTATAGAACCAGCCACGGCAAAAGACTTAACATCTACACCAATAAATTTGAGCATGCCTTCACCAACAAACAAAAAAGTTATCATGATTAATCCCGAAACTAAGCTTGCTCTTTCTGAATGGATATGACCAATTTTGTTTCTTAAATCTACTATTATAGGTATTGTGCCCACAATATCAATTACAGCAAACAAAACCATTCCTACAGTAAAAACCTCTTTCCAATCGAAAATCATAATTAATTTTTCTTACAAAGATATTTAAATTAAACAACTACTAAACAATAAGATATAATTCTTAAATTTACTATAACTCTAACAATAACAACATGATATACAAAACAAAAAAACTAAAAACACTTTTAATTGCATTATTTTCCATCTTTATAAGCAATTACATTATTGCTCAACAACCAACCGAAGCTCAAAAAAAAGCAATGCAAAATGCCATGATGTATGGCAAAAACAAAGTTGATGCTTCTACAATTCCTAGTAAATACGATTTTAGCTGGAAATATACATTGGCAATGAAAACCTCTTCTGGAAAAGAAATGAATATTGATTATTTTTTAGAACCAAATTCAAGCTATTACGGCGCTAACATGAACCAAAGAGGTTCTGAAATGTTTATGATCATGGATACTAAAAACAAGTTAATGGTAAACTCGTTTAATAAAAGCGGTAAAAAAATGGCCATGGCTTCAAAAATACCAGACAATATTGGAACATCAACAAACACAAAAAAATACACTTACAAAAAACTGCCAAACAAAACTTTTTTAGGATTTAGCTGTAAAGGATTAGAAGCTACAAGTTCTGATTCTAAAATTATTATTTATTATACTGATGAAGCTAAAGTTGGTTTTTCGGAAATGTTCAAATCACAACAAAACAATTCTTTACCAGCAGCTATCAAAGATATTTTTAAACCTGGTCAAAAGGCACTAACCATGTTCCTAAATTATACCGATACAAAAGACAAATCTAAAAATATGACTATGACTTGTACATCATTAAAACAACAAAGTCATACTTTTAACAAATCTGATTATCAGTTCATGTAGAATTTGTAGATAAAACATGTACTTTTGCGCCTCAAAAAAAGGACAAAATGTTTCAATTAGGAAAAACCATAGTATCTGAAGATATTCTTGAAAAAGAATTTGTATGTAATTTATCTGCATGCAAAGGCGCTTGTTGTGTTGATGGAGATGCTGGAGCACCACTATTAGAACAAGAAACAGCTATTTTGGAAAAAATATATCCTACTGTGAAACCTTTTCTTCGTCCTGAAGGTATTGCCGCCATTGAAGCGCAAGGAACATGGATTAAAGGAAATGATGGTGATTTAGAAACACCATTAATTGACAACAAAGACTGTGCTTATGTCATTTTTGATAAAGAAACAGCACTTTGCGGAATCGAGCAAGCATACAACCAGGGGTTAATAGATTGGAAAAAACCAGTCTCTTGCCATCTTTATCCTATTCGTGTGAAAGATTTTAGCAGTTTTCAAGCGGTTAATTATGACCGATGGGATATTTGTTCA
>CBFHBH010000437.1:0-2192 GCA_965653735.1 uncultured Flavobacterium sp.
GCCCTGCTTTTTCGGCAGCGCTTTCCAGCTTTTTCTGCATTGCAGGAAATAATATCTTTTTGATTAATGTACTTTTTCCACTTCCTGAAACACCTGTAATCACCGTTAAAACATCCAGGGGGAAAGTAACATTTATATTCTTTAAATTATTTTCCCGTGCGCCAATGATATCAATATGATTTTTAAATTTTCGTCTTTTTTTAGGAACTGAAATTTCTAAATCACCATTTAAATATTTAGCTGTTAGAGATTCTGATTTTAGAATTTCATTATATGTTCCCTGTGCAACCAAATTTCCTCCAAAAGTTCCTGCTTCGGGCCCAATATCGATAATCATATCAGCAGCTTTCATAATATCTTCGTCGTGTTCAACAACAATTACAGTGTTTCCTAAATCACGAAGCGAAAGCAGAACTTTAATCAGTCTTTCAGAATCCTTTGGATGTAAACCAATACTTGGCTCATCAAGAATATACATTGATCCGACTAAACTGCTTCCTAATGAAGTCGCAAGATTAATTCTTTGAGATTCACCTCCTGATAGAGTTGCGGAGTTTCTGTTTAAAGTAAGGTAATCTAAACCAACTTCGGTCAAAAATGATAGACGATTGTTGATTTCAACCATCAGGCGTTTGGCAATTTGCTGTTCATAGACATTCAAATCGATATTTTTGAAAAAAGTGACCAGATGTTTTATTGGTAAATCAACCAAATCAGAAACGGTTTTGCCATTTATTTTTACATAAGAAGCTTCATCACGTAAACGTTTACCACGGCATGCGTGACATTTAGTTTTGCCACGGTAGCGCGACAACATTACACGATTTTGAATCTTATAATTTTTTTCTTCCAGTTCTTTAAAAAAGCTGTTTAATCCCTGAAAATACTGATTCCCTTTCCATATAAGATCTTTTTGGTCTTCTGTAAGTTCAAAATAAGGTTTATGTATTGGAAAATCGAATTTATAAGCATGTTTTACAAATTCATCTTTATACCAGCTCATGCTTTCGCCTCTCCATGGATAAATAGCGCTTTCAAAAACAGATAATGAAGTATTTGGCACAACCAAATCAGCGTCAATACCAATAATATTTCCATATCCTTCACAAACAGGGCATGCACCATAAGGGTTGTTGAAACTGAATAAATGAACATTTGGTTCTAAAAATGTAATACAGTCTAACTCAAAATTATTGGAATAAGAGAATCTTTTATCTTTACCTAATTCCTGAAGATAACAAATGCCTTTTCCTTCAAAAAAAGCGGTTTGTACAGCATCTGCAAGACGGTTATAGAATTCTTCTTCCTCTTTAACTACAATTCTGTCAATGACTAATAAAATGTCTTTATTGTCTAATTTGTGAATATCGGCAGGAGTAAATTCATCCAAGCGAACCATTTCATTATCAACCAGAATACGGGCAAATCCCTGTTGTAAAAGTACTTTAAGTTTGTCTTCGAGCTGTCTTCCTTCTTCTAAATGGATAGGTGACAATAAAAGCCACTTGCTGTCTATTTCTAACGTTTTAACATCTGAAACAACATCGGTTACCGTGTTCTTTTTTACTTCTCTGCCTGAAACCGGAGAATAGGTGCGGCCAATTCTGGCATATAAAAGTTTGATGTAATCATAGATTTCGGTCGAAGTTCCAACAGTAGAACGGGCGTTTGTTGTATTTACTTTTTGCTCAATAGCTATAGCAGGAGCAATTCCTTTGATATATTCAACTTTTGGTTTGTCTAATCTTCCTAAAAACTGACGTGCGTATGATGATAAGCTTTCAACATAACGACGCTGTCATTCAGCATATAAAGTGTCAAATGCTAAACTTGATTTTCCTGATCCTGAAAGTCCTGTAATCACTACAAGTTTATTTCGCGGTATAGCAACATCTACATTTTTTAAATTATGTACTTGTGCTCCTTTAATGAAATATTGTTTTTTGGGTCTAGTGTAGAAAGATCAATTTGCATAAAAAAGTCAATTTCTACAAAAGTAATCAATTTTGAATTGAGTTTTGTTAAGGTGATTGTTCCAAATTTTAACAGAATAGCTCAGAAAGAATAGGTTTTTATTATAGATATATTTTATTAAAAATTTGCACGTTTGATTTAAAATAAGCTATTTTAGAACTGTTTTTATAACAAATTAAACCATATAAATTTGAAAACTAAACTTTCTATACTTTATT
>CBFHBH010000438.1:0-2177 GCA_965653735.1 uncultured Flavobacterium sp.
GCATACGCATAACTACAAATTTGTCTTTTTTATCAGTACCCAAAAGAAGTGTTCTTTTTTCTAATCGGTTTTGATATTTCAAGGCATAAGCTTCTAGATTTATTTTTCTGTATTTTAATTTTTCTTTTAGTTCTTGTGTTGTATTGTCATCTTTGATTTCTTTTGGCAAATTGGCAAATGCTTTATCAACATCCTCATCAGTAAGATGTGTTACAATGTAATTGGCTTGTTTTTTCCATACTTCAGGATTATTTTGTTTTATAAATTCTCTATCCAAAGCATTGGCGGCAAAATTGAACCATTTTACATTAGGGAATTCTTTTTTGAAGGATTTCATATGTCTGGCTAGTGGTATATTCGTAAGTAATTTCAATAGATTCCCATCAATTTTGGCAAATGCCTGATCGCGATCTCTAGGTATTGGTTTATAAATAACTTTGTCTCCTTGTTTGTATTCGGCCCAGCGCCATTGATCAATGTGACGATCCCAGTCACCAATAAGCATATCAAAAAGACGAGCTCTTATATAACTTTCTTCATCAACGCTATACTTTTCATCTTTTCTTAAATTGGCCAAAACATCATCTGAGCCTACAATAGCATCCGGTTTCCCAAAATTTTCCAAGTCTTTGTGTTCATCGGTTGGTCTTTCTTCAATCATGTACAATTGATCTCCAAAAGTATCATTGTATTGACCTAATGTCTTTTGTTTCGGAACATAAAAAAGTTTAGGATTAGAGTGATATACACCAGCTTTTTCAGCTAAATCACCAATGATGAAAGGAGTATAAGGATGAGCTGTGGTATAATAGTCATAAATGAACTTTTCTGCTGCAGTATCATAAAATTCGTTTTCTACATTTTGGTCTTTGAAAGTACTCTGCAGAAAGCGAGAAGCACTTTTTTTCAAAGCACGCATTACATATTCTTTTCCGTTTTTGTCTTTCAAACGTAATGATAAAGACTGATGACCACCACCAGAAATAGTTGGTTTAAGCCCACCATACAATGTATCCAACTTAACTATTGGAGCTTCAATTGCCTTGCCATAATACTCACGATAATGTTTTCCCCATAAAAAGCGGTAAAAAGCATTTTTCTTGGTCAATTTTGTTGGGTATATAGGAGCTTCTACTGTTTTGTTGGCTAATCCTGTATAGATTAATTCATTTGGTTTTACAGGTTTAATGATTTCCTGACGAAAGATTTCTTTTTCATCATTGTTTTCAGTACTGTAAAAAGAAGTTGCTACAGTACCATTATTTTTAATGTTGAGTACAGCATAACCGTTTCCGCCAAAAGAAAAGTTATTAGGATAAATGGCTCTTGAAGCTTCTCTTTTTGAAGCTGATCCGCTTACAATTTGTTTGATACCTTCATGTTCGATATATTGTAAATTATGCTCGTGTCCAGAAACTACAATTATGTTGTCTCTATTTTGGATTATAGGTTTCAATCGGTTTACAAATGCAGTATATTGTTTGTTTTGTAAATCTTGTGGACTAATACCTGATGTTTTTCTCAATAAGTTGATGAATGAACCCAAAATAGGTAAAGGAAAAGGATACTTGGAAGGATAAATTTGTTTTTTTAGTGAAAACTGACCACCATGAGGCCCATTGGTTAACAATGGATGGTGAATAGCAATGATAGTAGTTTTATTTTGGTTTTTGTTAATCAGACTTTCAAACTCTTCAAAGAATTTATCACGAGTTTTGATTTCACAATTATCGTTGATATAAGGTTGGTTATCCCAATCTTCCAAGTACCACTGACTATCAATTGTTATTAAAACTACATCATTGTTTAGGTTTATATTTTCAATACCACAGCCTTTTCTGGGAAGAAAAGATTTCTTTTCTTTTAAATATTCTGAAATAAAAAGTTCTTGTTCTTGAAGTCCTTTCAAACCATGATACCAATCGTGATTACCCGGAATAAAAATAGTTTTTCCTTTAAAGTTTTCTGTAATTTTTAATTGGTTGGTAAGTTTGGTTTCAGCAGATGATCTTTCAGGAGAATTTTTATCAGCGGGCATTCCTAAAGGGTAAATATTATCACCAAGAAATAATAACGTAGTATTTTTATCAGCTTTATTTAAACGCTCTTTTAGTAATCCAAGTGTTTGCTGAGTTTTTGCATCATCAGCATTTCCAGCATCACCTATCAAATAGAGA
>CBFHBH010000439.1:0-2170 GCA_965653735.1 uncultured Flavobacterium sp.
TAATTCATAATTCATAATTCATAATTATAAATGCCAATTTCAGAAAACTTCACCTCTATTTATTCTCATGAATGGGAAATAAATTTTACACAATGTGCTCCTAATGGTTTTTTGAAGTATGTTGATTTGTGTAATTTACTTCAGCTAACTGCTGCTGAGCATTCGATTCATGGTGGTCTTAGCTTTAATGACATGCAGGAGCATCATCAGGCTTGGGTATTAAGTAGAATTAGGGTCGAAATTTTAGAATTACCTAAATGGCAGGATAAAGTTGTGGTAAAAACTTGGATTGAAAGCCTTGAGGGAAACAAATCTATTCGTAATATCGAAATGTATTTGAATGATAAAAAAATAGCTGGTGCAACAACGTATTGGGCAGTTTTTAACACGCAACTTCGTAAGTCTGAACCATTGGCCTTACCTCACGAACATTTTGAAAAATTTCCTGATTGGAAAGCTACGGAAAAATCGTTTTCAAGGATAAACATTACTGAAGATACAAAACCCGTTGGAGAAAGAAAAGTTTTACTCTCTGATTTAGATATTGTAAACCACGCTAACAACACAAAATACCTTGAGTGGTGCTTGGATACTATTAACCCAAAAACAGTTCTTAAAAAGCAAATAAACGCTTTTGAAATGAATTTCCTTCGTGAATTGAATTGGAATGATACAATTAGTATCAATTGCAATGAAGATCAATCACATTTTACAGTTAGTAAAGAAGGCAAAGTTTGTTTTGCTATGTTACTAGAGTAAATAAAAAATCCCAGCAAAAGCTGGGATTTTGATTATTTCTTTACTACTAACCTGAAACCTTCTCCGTGAATGTTTAAGATTTCAACATTCTCGTCAGATTTAAGATACTTACGAAGTTTTGCGATGTACACATCCATACTTCTTGATGTAAAATAATTATCGTCTCTCCAAATTTTAGTAAGCGCTAATTCTCTTGGCATCAAATCGTTTTCGTGCAATGCTAACATTTTAAGCAATTCGTTTTCTTTTGGTGATAATTTAATTGGTTCATCACCAGGAAAAGTTAGGAAACGAAGTTTAGAGTTTAATTGGAATTTTCCAATTTCAAATTCAAATTTTGCCACATCAGCTTTTACTTCAGATGCTTTTCTTTGAATGATTGCTTTAATCTTCATCAATAAAACTTCTGAATCGAATGGTTTATTTAAATAGTCATCAGCACCAACTTTGTATCCTTTTAAAACATCTTCTTTCATTGTTTTAGCCGTTAAGAAAATAAGAGGAACCTCTTTATTCTTTTCTCTAATTTCTTTAGCCAAAGTAAATCCGTCTTTGTAAGGCATCATTACATCTAGAATACATAAATCGTAATTATCTTTTTTAAATTTTTCGAAACCTTCCATACCATGTTTGGCAAGAACTATTGCGAAATCATTCATAGATAAATAGTCACGAAGAATTGCTCCAAAATTTGGATCGTCTTCTACTAATAATATTTTTTTGCTTGTATCCATAATTTAATAAATTAATGGTAGTTTGATTATAAATGTACTTCCTTTTCCTTTTTCGCTTTCGACCATTACTTCTCCGTGATGGTCATCAACTATTCTTTTTACGTAAGCTAATCCGAGTCCGTGTCCTTTCACATTATGAATATCTCCTGTATGCTCTCGATAAAACTTATCAAATATTTTCTTTTGTGCTGCTTTGCTAATTCCTTGTCCTTGATCCTTAACTTTAATGACAATAAAGTTTTTAATATTTTCTGATGTTACATTAATTATTGGTTTTTCGGGCGAATACTTAATCGCATTTTCCAAAATATTAACCAATACATTTGTGAAATGAACATCATTTAATAAAACTGTTGTTTTGACAGCTTTCAAATCAACATTGATTTCTCCTTCTCTATCTTCAATTATTAAACTAACATGCTCTACTGCTTCTTCAATAATATCATGCATATTGCAAGACTCTTTTTTAATATCAAGCTCTTTGCGTTCAAGTTTAGAAATACGTAAAACATTTTCTACTTGAGCATGCATGCGTTTATTCTCGTCTTTAATCATTTGAAGATAACGATGTACTTTTTCTTTATCATCAATGATTTTAGGGTTTTTAATCGCATCAAGAGCTAAATTTATTGTTGCAATAGGAGTCTTAAACTCATGAGTCATATTGTTAATGAAAT
>CBFHBH010000440.1:0-2169 GCA_965653735.1 uncultured Flavobacterium sp.
CTACAGGAATACCACGACCATTATCTTCAACTGAAATCGAGTTATCTTCGTTTATAGCAACAAAAATAGTATCACAATGACCAGCTAAAGCTTCGTCAATTGAGTTATCTACTACCTCATATACTAAGTGATGCAATCCTCTTACTCCAGTATCACCTATATACATCGATGGACGCATACGTACGTGCTCCATTCCCTCAAGGGCCTGAATACTGTCGGCAGAATAATTATTCTTTTTAACTTCTTCGCTCATATTATCTTTTTCGAAATTACTTTTTTTGTATAACAAGCAAATATAACGAAATGGAACTCGTTTTTACATAAAAAAACCTTAAAACGGCCCTAAGTTATCAACAAGTGTTAATAATGAAATAATCGCTTAAATCGATTAAAAATGGCCTTAAAAAGGATTTTGGCACTTTTTTCTCTCACAAAAAGACATCAAAAATCACAAAATTGATTTAAGAGCCTTAAAATGATTAGAAATCTTTCTTATTTAACTCTTTTTTAATAACAATTTCTACAAAAAAACCTCAATAACAATAATGTCATTGAGGTTTCAACTTCCTATTCAGCGTAGTGTGAATTTATTTGGAAGTCAATTTAATCAAACTAATTTATTTATAACACAACTTTCTCTTTTTCGTACGCTTCTTCATGAACACTTGCCACTGCTCTACCCGAAGGATCATTTAGTTTTTTAAATGCTTCATCCCATTCTAAAGCAATTTTTGTACTACAAGCCACACTTGCTTCTTGTGGTACACATAACGCCGCTGTATCACTTTGATAGTGCTCACTAAAAATGGTACGATAATAATACTCTTCCTTATTCATCGGAGTTTGAATTGGAAATCTGAATTTAGCATTCGCTAATTGTTCATCAGAAACTGCTTCAGAGACAACTTCTTTCAAAGTATCAATCCAACTGTAACCTACTCCATCACTGAACTGTTCTTTTTGACGCCAAGCAACACTTTCTGGCAACATATCTTCAAAAGCTTTGCGTAATACCCATTTCTCCATTCGTTCTCCGTTAATCATTTTGTCCTGCGGATTGATTCGCATAGCTACATCCATAAACTCTTTATCTAAAAACGGTACACGACCTTCAATTCCCCAAGCCGCTAAGCTTTTATTAGCTCTTAAGCAATCATACATATGTAGTTTACTTAATTTACGAACGGTTTCTTCATGAAATTCTTTAGCATTTGGTGCTTTATGAAAATATAGATATCCACCAAACAATTCATCTGAACCTTCTCCTGAAAGCACCATTTTAATTCCCATTGATTTGATAACACGAGCCATTAAATACATAGGTGTACTCGCACGAACAGTAGTCACATCATAAGTTTCCAAGTTATAAATCACATCACGAATAGCATCTAAACCTTCTTGAATTGTGAATTTAATTTCGTGGTGAATTGTGCCTAAATGATCAGCTACTTTTTGTGCAGCTGCCAAATCTGGCGATCCTTCTAAACCAACAGCAAAAGAATGCAGTTGCGGGTACCAAGCTTCCGACTTATCATCTGTTTCTATACGTCGACTAGCATATTTTTTGGCAATAGCCGAAGTTATAGAAGAATCCAATCCGCCAGAAAGCAGCACTCCATAAGGCACATCACTCATTAGCTGGCGATGAACAGCAGCTTCTAAAGCTTCACGAATTGCCTGAATACTCGTTTCATTCTCTTTAACGGCATCATATTCAGTCCATTCTCTATCATACCATTTTACCAACTGACCGTCTTTACTATGTAAATAATGTCCTGGTGGGAATAATTCGATTTTAGAACAATATCCTTCTAAAGCTTTTAATTCAGAGGCAACATAAAAAGTTCCGTGTTTGTCCCAACCGATATACAATGGAATAATCCCCATATGGTCGCGTGCGATGAAATATTCATCTTTTTCTACATCATACAAAGCGAAACCGAAAATTCCGTTCATTTCATCTACAAATGTTGGCCCTTTTTCTTTATATAATGCCAAAATGACTTCGCAATCACTTTGCGTTTGAAAATCATATCGTCCTTCGAATTGTTTACGCAATTCGCGATGGTTGTATATTTCCCCATTGGTAGCCAAAACCAAATTCCCTTCTGTACTAAACAAAGGTTGCTTTCCAGAGGCAGGATCTACAATAGCCAAACGCTCATGAGC
>CBFHBH010000441.1:0-2151 GCA_965653735.1 uncultured Flavobacterium sp.
GGCTACTATGTAATTTCTCAGGAAAACCTAACTTACCAAAAACCATCTAAAGAAATTTTAGAACTTGCCGATTATCAGGCTGCGCCTTCTGTTTTAATGGACAGCAAAAAAAACTGGATTGTTTTTACTTTCAAAAACACATATAAATCTCTTGATGATTTAAATCAGGACGAAATGCGTTTAGGAGGTTTACGAATTAATCCTAAAACTAACATTTCTAGCACATTAACTTACCTCAACAATCTTAAAGTTAGAAAAGTTAAAGATAAAAATGAAGTACAAGTTACGGGACTACCAGAAAACCCAAAAATAGCTTATTTAAATTGGTCGCCTGACGAATCTAAAATAGCTTTTACAAACACCACTTCAACTGGTGTAGAACTTTGGGTATTAGATTTAGCATCGGCATCAGCAAAAAAAATAACTGATGCTAATCTTAACGCTAATATTGGAAATCCTTACAACTGGTTTAGAGACGGGCAAAGCATTTTGGTAAAATCATTACTTAAAAACAAACCTGGATTAATTGACACTAAAAAAGACTTACCAACTGGTCCTACGGTATCAACTTCTGAAGGAAAGGCATCACAAAACAGAACTTTTCAAGATTTACTTAAAAACAAAGCGGATGAAATCAATTTTGAAAATTTAATCAAGTCTGAATATTACAAAGTTTCTCTAGACGGAACTGCCACTCTATTTAAAAATGCAGATTTATACATGAGTGAGTCATTCTCTCCTGATGGAAATTATTTATTGGTAAACACCATTGAAAAACCTTTTTCTTACATCGTTCCTTTTAATCGTTTCCCAATAAAAACAACAGTTTATGACAAAACTGGTAATAAAGTAAAACTGATTAACGAATCTCCTTTAAACGAAGTCATGCCTAAAGGTTTTATGGCTGTAAAAAAAGGAAAACGTAATATTACTTGGCGAAATGATGAACCAGCAACTATATCATTTGTTGAAGCTTTAGACGGTGGAGATCCGGCTAATAAAGTAGATTTTAGAGATGAACTTTTTGTTTGGAAAGCTCCTTTTACTGAAAACTCAAAATCTTTGTTAAAAACCCCACAAAGGTTTTCAGGAATTATTTGGGGCAATAATAACACTGCTATAGCTACAGACAATTGGTACGACACAAGAAATACAAAAACCTATTTATTCAATCCTTCTGATCCTAATGATGCTCCAAAAGTGATTTCAGATAGAAATTCTCAAGATGTTTATTCTGATCCGGGCGACTTCGAAACTAAAAGAAACGAGTATGGCAGATATGTTTTGGCTATCGAAAACAATAACTTGTATTTAATTGGGCAAGGCTTTACAAAAGAAGGTCAATTTCCTTTTATTGATGAATTTAATTTAAACACTTTAAAAAAGAAACGCTTATATCAATCAGCTTATAAAGACAAAAAAGAAGACATTCAATCTATTGAAGATTTCAAAAAAGGAGATGTTTTAGTAAAAATCGAATCAAAAACTGAATTCCCTAACTACTATTTTAGAAATATTAAATCTAAAGATAAACTAACTCCTATAACAGCTTTCAAGAATCCATTTGAAAGCATCAAAAACGTTTATAAAGAAGTAATCAAATACAAACGCAAAGATGGTGTAGAACTTTCAGGAACTTTGTATTTACCTGCTAATTATGACCGAAATGCTAAAAAGGAAAAGCTTCCTTTATTAGTTTGGGCATATCCAACAGAATTTAAAGATAAAAACTCAGCTGGTCAGACCACTCAAAATCCTAATGAGTTCACATTCCCTTATTATGGTTCATTTGTGTACTGGGTAACTAAAGGATATGCTGTTCTAGATGACGCCTCTTTCCCTATTATTGGAGAAGGTACTACTGAACCAAATGACACGTTTATCACTCAGCTTGTTGCAAATGGTGAGGCAGCTATCAATGCTGTGGATCAATTAGGATACATAAACCCTAAAAAAGTGGCTGTTGGCGGACATTCATACGGTGCTTTTATGACAGCAAACTTATTGACACATTCAAACTTATTTGCTTGTGGTATTGCTCGTAGTGGTGCTTACAATCGCACATTGACTCCGTTTGGTTTCCAAAGCGAACAACGTAACTACTGGGAAGCTCAAAAAGTCTATAATGAAATGTCTCCGTTTATGAATGCT
>CBFHBH010000442.1:0-2149 GCA_965653735.1 uncultured Flavobacterium sp.
TTGGTTTAAAACTAAATATCTTCAAGCAATTAAGTGAAATTTGTGATCATAATGTGATTTTAGCAACAAACACTTCTTCAATTTCTATTACTCAAATAGCAGCTCAGGTTGTTCATCCTGAAAGAGTAATTGGTATGCACTTTATGAATCCGGTGCCAATTATGAAATTAGTAGAAATCATCCGCGGATACAATACTACTGATGAAGTAACTAAAATCATTATGGATTTATCTGTTAAATTGGGTAAAATACCAACTGAAGTAAATGACTATCCTGGCTTTGTTGCCAATCGTATTTTAATCCCTATGATCAATGAAGCTATCGATACGTTATACAACGGAGTTGGTGGTGTTTATGAAATTGACACCGTAATGAAATTAGGAATGGCTCACCCAATGGGACCATTACAACTAGCTGATTTTATTGGTCTTGATGTATGTTTATCAATTTTGAATGTAATGTACGACGGATTCAAAAACCCTAAATATGCCCCATGTCCTTTATTAGTAAATATGGTTATGGCTGGGAAATTAGGAG
The DNA here is from genome assembly GCA_965653735.1 of uncultured Flavobacterium sp. Taxonomy (GTDB): domain Bacteria; phylum Bacteroidota; class Bacteroidia; order Flavobacteriales; family Flavobacteriaceae; genus Flavobacterium. Next base: position 538 of record CBFHBH010000442.1, read on the forward strand.
TAAAATCTGGTGAGGGTTTTTATGACTATTCTGAAAGTAAAAAAGCTGAGAAAGTTTCTTCTCAATTTTCTAAGTAAATAAGGCAAAAGGCAATAGCCATTAGTTTTTAAAAACTTTTGCCTAATGCCTGAAGCCTAATGGCTCAAAAAATGGCAAAAATAATTCCCTTTAAAGCGGTTCGTCCAGCGCCAGACAAAGTAGCGCTAGTTACATGCAGAATGTATGATGATTATACTCCAACCGAATTAGCGGCTTGGCTAAATTTTAATCCGTACTCATTTTTGCATGTAATTAATCCTGCTTATACTTTTACGCATTCGCAAAAAATCACGTTAGACAAACGTTTTAGAGGGGTTACTCATAAATACAATGATTTTAAAAACGAAAAAATCTTAATTCAGGAAGAAAAACCCGTTTTTTACTTGTATGAAATTCAAACTAAAACCAATACTTTCACTGGAATTATCGCAGGGACTTCAGTAGAAGATTATCAAAATGATATAATCAAGAAACACGAAGATACACTTCAATTCCGTGTTGATTTATTTAAAGATTACCTACATCAAACTGGTTTTAATACTGAGCCGGTTTTAATAACTTATCCCGATAGTATAGAAATTAACACGTTTATTACTTTACACAAAAAGAATAAACCAATCTCGAGTTTTCTACTACCAACAAAGAAAAACACACGCTTTGGAAAATTGACACACAAACTGAAATCAATTTGTTAGTAGAGCACTTTGAAAATATACCGAATTTATATATTGCTGATGGTCATCATCGTTCTGCTTCTGCAGAATTATTGTACGAACAAGACAAACATTTAGGCAATCCAAACTTGAATTATTTTATGAGCTTTTTAATAGCTGAAAGTAATGTCAAAATATATGAATTCAACAGAGTCGTTCGAGATTTAAATGGTCATAGTAAAGATGATTTTATCAAATTACTTGCTGACAACTTCATTATCAAAGATAAAAAACGTGAATTGTGGCAGCCCAAACACAAATATGAGTTTGGAATGTACCTTGACGGACGTTTTTATGCACTCGAATACAAACACAAAGAAAAAATAAAAGGTGTTTTAGAAAATCTTGATGCTCAAATCTTATATGACAACGTACTCCATCCTATTTTAGGTTTAGAAGATTTGCGCAATGATGAACGAATTGATTACATTCCAGGTAAGCAAGCCATTTTACACATGAAAGAAATGATAGATGAAGGCGAATTTGAAGTTGGCTTCATGTTATATCCTTCCGACATTAATGAAATAAAGTCATTAGCAGACAACAATCTTATCATGCCTCCTAAAAGTACTTATATAGAGCCAAAGTTTCGAAGTGGGCTTTTGGTTTATGAATTGTGATTTTGTAAAAATACTAAAACTTGTCATTTCAAAGTAATTAATGAATCAAATAATAAGGTTTATCCTTGTCAACAAAATGACAAAAAAGCTTAAAATATGTCTATCTCACAAAACCTTAACAACATAAAATCAACTCTTCCAGCAAATGTTAGTTTGGTTGCCGTTTCTAAAACCAAACCAATTGATGATTTGATGGAAGCCTATAATGCTGGTCAGAGAATCTTTGGGGAAAACAAAATC
>CBFHBH010000443.1:0-2133 GCA_965653735.1 uncultured Flavobacterium sp.
ATGCTCATGTTGTTGAAGAAAGTACCATACGGATTACTTGTCGAAACGTTATATCCCAAAATACCCAGTAAGCCGATAATTGTAAACGGAACAATAATTTTCCTTCCGTTAAAAATTTCGGCTAAAAGAGTGATGATTCCTAATCCTGATATCGCTATTAATGTATTCATCTTATATTGATTTGAAGTTTGAGCTACCTCTTACTTCTTATAATTTATTAATTTTAGTTACTATTTCTTGTAAAGCTGGAGTAATCAAATCATTGATTGGTTTAGGATATAAACCAAAAAACAATAGTACTGTAATTACAATTACAAAAACTACAGATTCTTGAGCTGTAATACCTTTGAAAACTTTATCTGTTTTTTCACCTAACATTACATGTTGGAACATTTTAAGCATATAAACGGCCCCTAAAATAATTGTAGTTCCAGCAATTACCGCAAACCAAATATTCACATTATACAAGCTATACAACAAAGTGAATTCTCCAATAAAGTTAAAAGTTGATGGTAAAGCAACTGAAGCTAACATCACAATCATAAACATTGATGCAAACTTATTGTCTTGAATTCTAATTCCTCCCATCTCCGAAATTTCTTGTGTCTGGAAACGTCTTTCTATAATTTCTGCCGCAAAGAATAAACCAACAACAACAAATCCGTGAGCAATCATTTGCAAAACCGCACCTCTTAATCCATCTAAAGTTAAAGTATAAGCTCCAGCAGCAATTAAACCCACGTGAGCTAATGACGAATAAGCCAATAATTTTTTAAGATTACGTTGTTTTAAAGCTACAATAGAACCATACACCACACCTATTACCGATAAAAGAATTAAAATATCCATGTAGGTTTTAGCTGCTAAAGGTGCAATAGGTAATTGCCAACGAATAACACTATATAATCCCATTTTTAACATAATACCAGACAACAACATCGTTCCAACCGATGGTGACATTTGATAGGTATTTGCCTGCCAAGTATGGAAAGGAAAAATTGGAATTTTAATAGCATAAGCCAAAAAGAAAGCAGTAAAAATCCAAAATTGTTCATTTTCTGTCAATCTGATTACATATAAGTCACCAATCATTAAACTCCCTGCTCTATTGAACAAATAAATGAAAGCCATCAACATAAATAATGACCCTGCTAGAGTGTAAATAAAGAATTTAACAATAGCTCTTTTACGTTCATCTGCATCTCCATTACCCCAAATTAAAGCAATGAAATAAATTGGAATTAAAGCTAATTCCCAGAAAATATAATATAAAAATGCATCGGCACTTAAAAACGTCCCCACCATTGCAAATGACATGAACAATACTAATGCATAAAAACTTTTACTGTTATTATAATTATTTCCAAAAGACGAAAATAAAATGATAGAGGTAAGCACTGTAGTTAATAACAACATGGCTAATGATAATCCATCAACTTTTAATGCTATATAAATATTTGGATTAGAAATCCAGCTAGTCATAAAACTAGTATCGATTCCTGCATTATGCTGATTCAAAATAAATATTGAACCTCCAACAGATGCTAAACTAAAAATTATAGCTACTGTTTTTGCCAACTTGTCTCCCGCAAGGTAAGTTGCTAAAGTTCCAAATAATAAAAGAATAAGTATAAATGATACGTTCATTATATGTAATTATTAAACTAAAAATAAATAAATCAAAATCGAAGAAACTCCTAAAACGAAAGCAAAAAGATATAAACCTATACTTCCATTTTGTATCGACTTCCCTTGTACTGCAACAGCATTAGCAATTTTTCCAAAGGCAAAAACAACTTCTGAGAAAAATACTTCAAAATAATTTCTAAAGAAGTGTGACAGCTTATAAATTGGATTTACAAACAAAGTCTCATACGCTTCATCAACATAGTATTTGTTGTATAAAACTTTAGCTACTCCTTTGATTTCTTCATCTTGAGAAGGAACTTCTCCGTTTTTAATGTATTTAGAATACGCTAATCCAATTCCTAACAAAGCTCCAACAGTTGCAATTCCCATCAAACCATATTCTGTAGCACCTAAATGATGTGCAGCATGCTCGCCTTTGCTTAATAATGGTGCTAAATAATGATTTAACCAACTGTTTCCTGGCAAACTTATTAAACCTCCAAC
>CBFHBH010000444.1:0-2132 GCA_965653735.1 uncultured Flavobacterium sp.
ACCTACGCTTGGACTGGTTCGGCTTATGTAGTTCCTAGTGCTACTGCAAAAGCCGGAGTACTTGCAATGACTCGCAGTTTAGCTGTAGAATGGGCAAAATATGGCATACGTACCAATGCTATTGCTCCTGGACCTTTTCCTACCAAAGGAGCTTGGGACAGATTATTACCTGGGGACTTAAAAGACAAATTTGATTTAGCTAAAAAAGTACCTCTAAAGCGTGTGGGTGACCATCAAGAACTTGCCAATTTAGCTGCTTATCTTGTTTCCGATTTTTCTGCATATGTAAATGGAGAAGTTATCACTATTGATGGTGGTGAATGGCTTCAGGGTGCTGGACAATTTAATCTTTTAGAAGCAGTTCCAACTGAACTTTGGGATATGCTTGAAGCTATGATAAAATCCAAAGGAAATAAATAAAATATTTAAAAGGCTGTGAACAGCCACTATATAAGAGCCTACAAATGGGAGTATCAAACTTTGTTAAATTGTTAACAAAATAGATTTTCAAAACCCATAAATAATTGTATTTTTACGGCTCAAAATTTCAAAAATCAGATGGGTAAAATCATTGCAATTGCTAATCAAAAGGGTGGAGTTGGAAAAACGACAACTTCTATCAATTTAGCTGCCGCGCTAGGCGTTTTAGAAAAAAAAGTATTGCTTATAGATGCTGATCCTCAAGCAAATGCCAGCTCCGGCTTAGGTATTGATGTAGAAAGTGTCGAGATAGGTACCTATCAAATTCTTGAGCATAGTAATACTCCTGAAGAAGCTACAATTAAAAGCTCATCACCCAATGTTGATGTAATTCCAGCTCATATCGACTTGGTTGCTATCGAAATTGAATTGGTCGATAAGGAGAATAGAGAATATATGCTTAAGCAAACTTTAGCCTCTGTTAAAGACAAATATGATTACATCATTATAGATTGTGCTCCGTCATTAGGATTATTAACGCTTAATGCTTTAACAGCTGCAGATAGTGTTGTAATTCCTATTCAGTGCGAATATTTTGCTCTTGAAGGTTTAGGAAAACTATTAAACACAATAAAAAGTGTTCAAAAAATACACAATCCAGAATTAGATATCGAAGGATTGTTACTTACAATGTATGATTCACGTTTACGTTTATCAAATCAAGTTGTTGAAGAAGTTCAAAAACACTTCAACAACATGGTATTTGAAACCGTTATTCAACGTAATATCAAGTTAAGTGAAGCTCCAAGTTATGGAGAAAGTATCATTAATTATGACGCTACGAGTAAAGGAGCAACAAACTACTTACATTTAGCAGAAGAAATAATCAAGAAAAACAGTTAAAATAGTATATGGCATTAGCGAAAAAACAGGCGATGGGAAGAGGATTATCTGCGTTATTGAAAGATCCTGAAAACGATATCAAATCAGTTACAGATAAAAACGCTGACAAAGTTGTTGGTAATATTATCGAGCTAGAAATTGATGCTATCGAAATAAATCCGTTTCAGCCTCGTACCAATTTTAATGAAGAATCTTTACAAGAATTAGCAACTTCTATTCGCGAACTTGGGGTTATCCAACCTATCACAGTTCGTAAAATGGAGTTTAATAAATACCAATTAATTTCGGGAGAACGTCGTTTACGTGCTTCTAAAATTGTTGGATTAAAAACAGTTCCTGCTTACATCCGTCTTGCTGATGACAATGAGTCATTAACAATGGCTTTAGTTGAAAATATTCAACGTCATGATTTAGATCCAATCGAGATTGCGTTGTCATACCAACGTTTAATGGATGAAATTCAATTAACTCAGGAGCAAGTAAGCGATAGGGTTGGTAAAAAACGTTCTACGGTTGCTAACTACATGCGTCTATTAAAGTTAGATCCTATTATTCAAACGGGTATTCGTGATGGATTTATCTCAATGGGACATGGTCGTGCCATCATCAACATTGAAAACCTTGACGATCAAGCTAATATTTATCAAAAAATTGTAAGCGAAAACCTTTCTGTTCGTGAGACTGAAGCTTTAGTAAAAGCATATCATGAAGGTACACCTGAAAAAACAACTTCAACTTCAAAATCGACAGAAGCTTCTTTTGATGTAAAATCAGAAGACAAAAAAGCTTTTGCAAATTATTTTGGAGTT
>CBFHBH010000445.1:0-2128 GCA_965653735.1 uncultured Flavobacterium sp.
AATTTCGGTTTTATAGCCTAAATCGTTAAGTTGTTTTTCAACGGTATGAGCTTGCCAAAGCGCTAATTCGCTATCGCGAGTTCCTATTTTTATTATTCGATTTTTTGCCACAGATTTTATTTTTCTAGCTGAAACACTTTTTGAATCCAATCTACACTTTCATCAACCGAAGTGTTTTCATCTTTTAAATGATTGGCAAAATGATTGGTAATTTTTTGAATAATGCGATTGCTGATTATTTCTGCTTGATCTTCATCAAAGTTATTCATCTTTTTACGCTGATACGCCATTTCGATTTCTTTAATCGATTGTAATTTGGCTTTCAAGGCATGAATAGTTGGAGCATATTTACGCCCTTTTGTCCAAGTGATGAATTCATCTGAAATTTCTTCAATAATAGCTTCAGCCTGCGGAATGAATTTTTTACGATTCTCTAAAGTTTCATCTGTAATTTGAGACAAATGATCCATGTGAACTAAAGTAACCCCTTCAATATCCTGAACGTTTTCGTTCACGTTTTTAGGTATCGATAAATCTAAAATCAACAAAGGTTTTTTCAGGTTTAAAATGGTTTTGTCTACCGTAGGATTTTGAGCTCCTGTCGCCACAACCAATACATCGGCTTTTTGAATTTCTTCTTGTAAATCAGCATAATCTTTTACGATTAAGTCTAATTTTTTTGCCAATTTTTCGGCTTTATCTTTGGTACGGTTAATTAGCGTAATATGATCGTGTTTACTGTGTTTTACAAGGTTTTCACACGTATTACGACCAATTTTCCCTGTTCCGAAAAGCAAAATATTCTTATCAGCAATATCTGGGACAGTTTTAAAAATATATTGTACCGAAGCAAACGACACTGAAGTCGCTCCAGAAGAAATTTCGGTTTCGTTTTTCACTCTTTTACTCGCTTGAATAACCGAATTCACCAAACGCTCCATGTAAGCGTTTCCTAAATCGTATTCTTTTGAGAAAACAAATGCATTTTTAATTTGAGAAATAATTTCGAAATCTCCCAATATCTGACTATCTAAACCAGTTCCTACACGGAATAAATGATTGATAGCTTCTTTACTTTTGTATACATAAGCTACTTTTTGAAAGTCTTCAACAGTTCCCTGGCTGTTTTCGCAAAGTAGTTTGATTAATTGAAATGGGTGTTGTGCAAAACCGTAAATTTCTGTTCTGTTGCAGGTAGAAGTTACAATCAGACTTTCGATACCTTCCGATTTAGCCTGAATTAGTAAATTTTCTTTGGCTTTATCGTCAAGACTAAATTTACCTCTCATCTCAGCATCAGCTTTAAGATAACTTAAGCCTATAGCATAAAACGAAGTTGATTTTGCGGGTATATTCTGTGTCATTAAATCCTAATCAAATTTTCGATACAAATTTAGTCTTGCAATTTTTATAAAAATAACGCTATAAGTACTTTTTGTGTCGCTATAAGTAATTTTTATAGTTCAAATGACTTTTAAGCGATATTTGTTTTATTTTTGCAGTGAAATAAGGTCTTGAGAATTTATTTATATAGAATCATTCTAAATAAAAAAGATTCAATTGACTGAAATTAAAAACTAAAAAGTATCGCTATGAGTGCAGCGGAAGAAATAAAAATAGACGATGAATTTATTTTAATTCGCTTTCAGAATGATTCTGAGGAAGAAATGAAATACGAACGTCCTGTAAAAACTGGATTGATTCAGTTTCACTTTGGCTTAAAAGGAAAAGGAAAATTCATCTTTAACAACGGTAATTATACACTGGATTTAAAAGATGAAAAATCACTTTTGTTTTACAATCCTGAAAAAGAGTTGCCACTTCATCTTGACATCGCGCCAAAAACTTGGATTATATCTATCTTGATTTCGATTAAAAAATTTCATGGTTTATTTACCAGTGATGCAGATCATATTCCGTTTTTGAGCGAGGAAAATAAAGACAGAAAGTATTACGGAGAAGAAAACATTACACCTTCAATGGCTATTGTTTTGAATCAGATGTTTCACTACAACTTAAATCCTACCATCAAGAATTTATACTACAAAGGAAAAGGATACGAGTTGTTAAGTTTGTTCTTTAACAAAAGTGAAGACCCAGATGTTGAGCAATGTCCGTTTTTAATTGA
>CBFHBH010000446.1:0-2126 GCA_965653735.1 uncultured Flavobacterium sp.
TTTGTTTGTAAAGGCAGGTCTCCTGGCTTGCGTCTTGTTGTTTACCTTCCCATCCCTTTGTTTTAAAAACGAGACAGTGGTGTGTAGATAACAACAAGCTTCATAGCTTACAGTTGCGGGTACAGCTTAGGTATTTCACCTAATTCCCTTTTAATGTGTTTTGCAAAAAAAGCAAAACGACAACCTCAATACGGATGCAAATATAACATTCCAATTAGAAATAATGCAAATTATATCTGCCTTTTAATTATTTTATTAAAATATGTTAAATCAAAAAGTTTATTTCTTCTTCTTTTTATACCTTTTATAAACTATCAGCGAAATAATCACAATATGGATAAATACAATCGTATAAACCGCGTACATAAATTCTTTAGAGTCAGTATTCATAATTTAAAGTATCATTTTAATAACCTGTCCGAATTCCACTTTATTGGAAAAGGCATCTTTTAATGGAAGATTCATCTGTTTGCATAAAAAACTTCGGATTACACCGGCATGAGTAACAATTACAATAGGCGAAGACACATTAGTCAGTTTTTCACCGATGAAAGAAAGCACTCGATTATTCAATATTTCAAAGGATTCACCATCCGGAACTTTTACAGCAACGAAATCGTTCATCCATGGATCCAATTCAACCGCTGAAATTTCATCCCACTTTTTCATTTCCCAACTACCGAAATCCATCTCCATCAAGCGTTTGTCTACATTATAATAAGATGAAGATAAAAAATCAGTTAAAATGGTGCAGCGCTGTAACGGACTGGAATAAAACAAAGCTTCCTCGGGTAACTGCTTTTTAATTTCCTGAAACTGCTCAAGGTAAGGCTCCATTAATTCTACATCGGCTTGACCGTAACAAATGCCTTTGGCGCAAACGGTTTCAGTATGGCGGACTAAATAAATTTCCATATCGCAATAGCTGACAGATAAAAAACAACTTCACAAACCTGTTGTGTGGCGCCTAAACAATCTCCTGTATAACCGCCAATCCATTTTTGAAAATAACGAGCCAGATACACACGCATCAAAAAGACAGGAATCAGCGTCAAAAGCAACTGCCATTGAAAAAATGCAAGTACAAACAAAGGCAGTAAACCAAAAAAGAACGCGCCAACTACTTCACGCCAGGTATAACTTTGGGCAATCGGTTTACTTTTACTGGTGGCATCTTCACGGGAATACTCGTGGGTGAATACTATGGAAACAGCCGCCAACCGACTTAGAGCATGTGCTGAAACAAATAATAGTACTAATACATTTATATGTGGTTCTCTTGCTTTTCCCAAGATTACACTTTCTCCAATCGAATAAAACTTGATCATGAAGAGTAATATCAATCCAATAGCACCATAAGCCCCAATAGCACTGTCTTTCATAATTAACAATATCTTTTCTTTGGTCCAACCTCCACCAAAACCATCGCAGACGTCGGCAAAACCATCTTCATGGAAAGCTCCTGTGGTTAATATACCGGCGACAATTGAAAATACAATAGCTATTCCAGTCGAAAAAACACTATTAGCCAAATAGAACGTCACAAATGAAATCACCCCAACAATCCAACCCACCAAAGGAAAATAACGGGATGCTTTATTGAGATATTCCGGATTGTGATCAATATTTTTCGGACACGGAATCCGGGTATAAAACATTAGGGCGGTAAAAAATATATGTAGTTCTTTTTTCATTCTGTTTTCTCTTTATTACTTACACCAGCGGTTTCAAAACTGGCCATTTCATTCAAAAACGCTACTGCCGACTGGATTATCGGAAAGGCAATTGCACAACCCGTTCCTTCTCCTAACCGTAAATCCAATTGCAAAACAGCTTTGGCATTCATATAATTCAGTAGTTTTCCATGTGCCTGTTCCGCTGATTGATGACTGAATATAGCGTTACTGATAATTGCCGGGTTCTTTTTAAAAGCAATCAGAAAAGCAACGCTGCAAATGAAACCATCAACCAGAATAAGCATGTTATTCTTAAAAGCTTCCAGCATTCCACCTGCCATTTGAAGGATTTCAAATCCGCCAAAATAAGCCAATTTATTCTCTAAATCATCATTTCCGGTATACGATTCAATCGCTTTTCTCAAGATATCACTTTTAAATTTCAACTTC
>CBFHBH010000447.1:0-2121 GCA_965653735.1 uncultured Flavobacterium sp.
TAAATCTATAGTTTTCATTATCTTTTTTTAAACAAATTTCAGCATCATTTGTACAATAAAAATTGATTGAAATCAAGACTTTTTCAAACGCGACAAAGTCTCAGGAGTCATACGGAGATAATTGGCAATGTATTTATGTGGAATTTCCTGAAACAGTCTTGGACTTCTTTTCAAAACTCTTGAATAACGTTCGCTAACAGACGAAACAAGCAAATCCTTTTCACGTTCCATTTGCTGTAACACTAAATTTTCAAGAATAGAATTCCATAATTTTAGATTGTCTTCATTTTTATTAATAAAGTCGAAAAATACCTTTTTGGAGATAATCTTCACTACTGTTTTTTTAATAGCTTGAATATAAAAATCAGAAGGCTTTTCAGTTAAAAAAGAATCCAAGGAAACAATCAAATCATTTTTATAACCAAAGCGGATAATCTGTTCTTCCTGCTCCTGAGCAATATAAATTCTTAAACTTCCTTCTTCAATGAAATAGATATTAGTATCTATACTTCCAGCAACCTTCAGGAATTCATTTCGTTTAAAAATCAACTCATTTTCAAACAAGTTGTTTTCTTTAAGTAGCGATAAAATACCTGAAGGCTGAACAGACATATTTTAAAGATAATTTTTTAAATCTTCTACATCAATATTATCATGTGAAGCATTATAAACTGCTTTACCATTTTTAACCACAATAAGCTGAGGCGATTGATGTGTAACATTGAAAAAAGATGCTATTTCATTCGAAATTGGTCTAAATTCTAATAAATCTAAAAAGTATGGTTTTACTTTATCTTCTAGATCAAAAGTCTTTTCAAAGTTTTTCAAGACTGTTCTACTAATAATACAACGTGTACTGTGCTTAAATATCACAACAGGATTTTTATTAGATTCAACAACTATTTCATTTAGTTGATCCATCTCATTTAATGGAAACCATACCATTTTTGATTCTTCTTTTTGAGGCTCGTTACTGCCAAATATATTTTTTAAAAAACTCATATTTTGTTTTGATTTCAGACATTTTGTCTTGATAACACTTTCCAAATCAATTAAAATCAGACATTTTGTCTTGATTTTCCAACTTGGAATATAAATTGTCTATTCCATTGCAAAGCTAAACTTTAAAACAATACATAGTAAGTAAAAATATGAACTTAAATAATTTAACAATCAAATCGCAAGAAGCTTTGCAACAGGCACAGCAAATTGCACAAGGCAACGGACAGCAACAGCTGGAAAACGAACATATCTTTAAAGGAATTTTAGAGGTAGATGAAAACGTTGCTCCATTTATCCTAAAAAAACTGAATGTAAACGTAAATCTGTTCAAACAAATTTTAGATAGTACCATTCAGAGTTTCCCGAAAGTTTCGGGTGGCGAATTAATGCTTTCTCGTGAAGCTGGAACTGCATTAAACGAAGCTAACATAATCGCTAAAAAAATGAACGACGAATACGTTTCGATTGAACATTTAATTTTAGCCATTTTCAAATCAAAAAGTAAAGTTGCGCAAATCTTGAAAGATCAAGGTGTAACTGAAAAAGGTTTAGAAGCTGCAATTGCAGAAATCCGTAAGGGTGAACGCGTAACCTCAGCATCTGCCGAAGAAACTTACAATGCCTTAAACAAATACGCTAAAAATTTAAATCAGTTAGCGAACGATGGTAAACTCGATCCAGTAATTGGTCGTGATGAGGAAATCCGTCGCGTGTTGCAGATTTTATCACGAAGAACCAAAAACAACCCTATGCTAATTGGGGAACCTGGTGTAGGTAAAACCGCCATCGCAGAAGGATTAGCACACCGAATTGTAGCTGGTGACGTTCCGGAAAACTTGAAAGACAAAGTAGTTTACTCTTTAGATATGGGAGCTTTAATTGCTGGTGCCAAGTACAAAGGTGAATTTGAAGAACGCTTAAAATCTGTAGTAAAAGAAGTAACATCTGCAGAAGGAGACATCGTACTTTTCATTGATGAAATCCACACGTTAGTTGGTGCTGGAGGTGGTGAAGGCGCTATGGATGCGGCGAACATATTGAAACCTGCTTTAGCTCGTGGTGAATTAAGAGCTATTGGAGCAACAACTTTAGACGATTATCAAAAGTATTTCGAAAAAG
>CBFHBH010000448.1:0-2116 GCA_965653735.1 uncultured Flavobacterium sp.
CGACTGTTTAGTTGTGTGTTGCATTGTTGTGTAAAGTTTTGCAAATTTATTCAAAAAAAAAGGATAAACTAAAATGTTTATCCTTTTTTATATTTATGAATTGAGCATCATAATTATTCAGCAGATTCAGAAGATTCTTCAGTTGCAGGAGCTTCTGGAGTAGCATCAGCTTTTTTAGCTTTAGCACCACCACGACGGCTTTTTGCTTTCTTAACTTCTTTTTTACCACCGTTGTAGATTTCGTTGAAATCTACTAACTCAATCATTGCCATATCAGCGTTATCTCCTAAACGGTTTCCTAACTTGATGATACGAGTGTATCCTCCTGGACGGTCACCAACTTTAGCAGCTACGTCTCTGAATAAATCAGTAACAGCGTATTTGCTTTTTAAGTATGAGAAAACGATACGACGATTGTGGGTAGTATCTTCTTTTGATTTAGTGATAAGCGGCTCAACAAATTGTTTTAACGCTTTCGCTTTAGCAACAGTAGTGTTAATACGCTTATGTTCGATTAATGAACAAGCCATATTAGCTAACATAGCTTTTCTATGTCCTGCCTGTCTGCTTAAATGATTTACTTTTTTTCCGTGTCTCATGACATTGCTTTTTAAACTTCATCTTGCTACAATCCTCTTTGGAGAGCAAAATATGAAGCAAATTATTCTTTATCTAACTTATATTTTGACAAGTCCATTCCGAATGTTAAATTCTTGTTGGCTACTAATTCATCAAGCTCAGTTAATGATTTTTTACCAAAGTTACGGAACTTCATTAAGTCATTTTTATTAAACGATACTAAGTCGCCCAACGTATCAACTTCAGCTGCTTTTAAGCAATTTAAAGCTCTTACAGATAAGTCCATATCCACAAGTTTAGTTTTTAACAACTGTCTCATATGTAATGATTCTTCATCATATGATTCTGTTTGAGCAATTTCATCAGCCTCTAATGTGATTCTCTCATCAGAGAACAACATAAAGTGGTGAATTAATACTTTTGCAGCTTCAGTAAGAGCATCTTTTGGATGAATAGATCCATCAGTTTTAATTTCAAAAACTAATTTTTCGTAATCCGTTTTTTGCTCTACACGGAAGTTTTCGATAGCATACTTCACGTTCTTTACTGGTGTAAAGATTGAATCTGTAAAGATTGTACCAATTGCAGCGTTTTGTTTTTTGTTTTCCTCTGCAGGCACATATCCTCTACCTTTCTCAATAGTAAGTTCCATGTTAAGGTTAACTTTACTATCAAGGTTACAAATTACTAACTCAGGGTTTAACACTTGGAATCCAGAAATGAATTTTTGGAAATCCCCAGCAGTAACTTGATCTTTTCCTGTGATTGATATTGTCACAGATTCGTTATCGATATCTTCAATTTGACGTTTGAAACGTACTTGTTTTAGATTAAGGATAATTTCGGTAACATCTTCAACAACACCAGAAATAGTAGAGAATTCATGATCAACACCTTCGATACGAACAGATGTGATAGCATATCCTTCCAATGCTGAAAGTAAAACTCTTCTAAGTGCGTTACCAACAGTCAATCCGTAACCTGGTTCAAGAGGTCTGAATTCGAATTTTCCTTCGAAGTCAGTAGAATCGATCATGATAACTTTATCGGGCTTTTGAAAATTAAATATTGCCATAAATTTCGACTAAGTCAATTATTATTTGTTGTACAACTCTACGATTAATTGTTCTTTAATGTTTTCTGGAATTTGAAGTCTCGCAGGTACAGAAACGAAAGTTCCTTCTTTAAGTTCATTGTTCCAAGTAATCCATTCATAAACATGACTTGAATTTGATAAAGAACGCTCGATAGCTTCTAAAGATTTAGATTTTTCACGAACTGCAACTTTATCACCAGGCTTAAGGTGGTATGAAGGAATATTTACAACTTCTCCATTTACAGTAATGTGTCTGTGAGAAACCAATTGTCTTGCACCTCTACGAGATGGAGCAATCCCCATTCTAAAAACAACATTATCTAATCTTGCTTCACATAATTGTAAAAGAACCTCACCAGTAACACCTTTAGTAGCTGATGCTTTTTTAAATAAACCTCTGAATTGTTTTTCTAAAATTCCATAAGAATATTTAGCTTTTTG
>CBFHBH010000449.1:0-2112 GCA_965653735.1 uncultured Flavobacterium sp.
TTCTTTGGAAATGGCATTTTTTAAAACAAAATAGCCATTATCTTCAAAAAATTGTAAATCGGTTTCAGACAAAACATCTTCATTTTTATCTTCAACAGAAACTAGCGTTGTCGCTTTCTTGTTGATCCATTCTTCAAAATCATCTTCAGATGGTTTTTCGAAATACAAATACTGCAAGGCTTCATCTAAACCTATTCCATTTTTGTACAAATGTTCTACTTCCTGAGCCCAACTAGCACTAGCTGAAGATTCTCCGTTTAAAATTCGGTTTCTAAGTGAAGCTAATACAGAATTGGCAGACATATTTATACTTTTAAGTAGTTCCCAAAAATATGAAATTCTTATTTGTTTTCTTAAATTTGGGCCATGTCAAAATTACCCAATATCACAACTAGTATTTTCTCTGTAATGTCGCAATTAGCGAATCAACACGGAGCTATAAATCTTTCACAAGGATTTCCAAATTTTCCCGAAGATGAACGTTTGTTACAAATTTCTGAACGTTTAATTAGAGAAAACATTCATCAATATACTCCAATGGCAGGTTTACCATCTTTGATGGAAAAAATTGCAGATCAAACCACAAAACAATACGGAAGAATTGTAAATACAACTACTGAAATGTTGATTACAGCAGGTGCAACACAAGGTGTTTTTACCACAATCAACACTTTTGTTTCTATTGGTGATGAAGTTATTATATTGGATCCAAGTTATGACAGTTATGAACCCTCGGTTTTAGTAGCAGGAGGAAAACCTGTTCGTGTATCATTGAATAATGATTATACTCCAAATTTCAACAAAATTGAAGATGCTATTTCTTCTAAAACAAAAATGATTGTGGTCAATAATCCGCATAACCCTACTGGAAGAATTTGGACAGAAAAAGATTTTGAAGCACTCGAAACTATTTTAGAAAAACATCCTCAAATTTTAATCTTGGGTGATGAAGTCTATGAATACATTACTTTCACGCAACCTCATATTTCTTTCAACACAAGAGAAAAACTAAAACACAAAACAATCATTGCATCTTCATTTGGGAAGTCTTTACATGTTACTGGCTGGAAAGTGGGTTATTTAATTGCTCCTGAAAATTTAATGCATGAAATGAAAAAAGTGCATCAATTTTTAGTTTTCAGCGTAAATAGCTTTTCACAACATGCTATTGCTGAATATCTTGATGTGGTAGACTTTAGCGAAGTATCTCGCATGTATCAGCGTAAACGTGATTTATTTCAGTCTTTATTGAAAGACAGTCGATTTGAATTAATGCCTTGTGATCGGTTTTTTACAACGATGCAACCGACAGACACATGCTTCGTTTTTGTTTTGCCAAAACAGATGAAACATTAATTGCAGCTGCTGAAAAGCTCAATAAAATTTAATATCCAAAAATAAAAAAACACCAACAAATTGTTGGTGTTTTTCCGCTGAAACTACCGAAGTTAGTTATAGGAAATGGTTAGTTTAAAGTAATTTCAGCTATACCCTTGAACCTAAATAAAAGAACTACTTTTCAATAAAGAGTATAATTTTATATAAAAGGTTGGGATGAAATAATATTTTTTCTTTTTTTCTTCAAATTGTAACTCAAGTACAAGAACCTTCATAGTCACACTTAATAATTTTAGTAACTTTATAGTTCTTATAAAAATTTAAAAACTATGAATTTTTCAGCAAAAATGCTTCGTGATAATGCTTTAGCAGACAAAGTAATTGTGGTTACTGGTGGAGGAAGTGGTTTAGGCAAAGCCATGACAAAATATTTTATGGAATTAGGAGCTAAAGTGGCTATAACCTCCCGTGACCTAGAAAAACTTAAAACTACTGCGCAAGAACTTGAAAAAGAAACTGGTGGTAAATGCCTTGCCATGCAATGTGATGTACGTCATTACGATCAGGTGGAAGCTATGCTTGAAAGTGTTTTAAATGAATATGGCAAAGTCGATGTATTACTCAATAATGCCGCAGGAAATTTCATATCTCCTACCGAAAGATTATCTGCAAATGCTTGGGACACCATTATCGATATTGTTTTAAAGGGGTCAAAGAACTGTACATTGGCATTTGGAAAGCATTGGATTGATAAAAAACAAACTAATACCAATA
>CBFHBH010000450.1:0-2106 GCA_965653735.1 uncultured Flavobacterium sp.
CACCATATGCTTCAAGTGCCCAAACCTCCATCTCTCCGAAACGCTGACCTCCGAATTGTGCTTTACCTCCTAATGGCTGTTGAGTAATCAATGAGTAAGGACCAATAGAACGAGCGTGCATTTTATCATCAACCATGTGACCTAATTTAAGCATGTAAATTACACCCACAGTTGCTGGTTGGTGGAAACGCTCTCCAGTACCACCATCATAAAGATAAGTGTGACCGAATCTTGGAACTCCAGCTTCGTCAGTTAAGGCATTAATTTGATCTAAAGATGCTCCATCAAAAATTGGTGTTGCATACTTTCTTCCTAATTTTTTACCTGCCCATCCAAGAACTGTTTCATAAATCTGACCGATGTTCATACGAGAAGGTACCCCTAGTGGATTCAATACGATATCTACTGGTGTTCCATCCTCTAAGAATGGCATATCTTCTTGACGAACAATACGAGCAACGATACCTTTGTTACCGTGACGTCCCGCCATTTTATCACCCACTTTCAGTTTACGCTTCTTAGCGATGTAAACTTTAGCTAGTTTCAAGATACCTGATGGTAACTCATCTCCAACTGTGATTGTGAATTTTTCACGACGTAACGCTCCTTGAAGGTCGTTTAATTTAATTTTATAGTTGTGAATTAAATCATTAACCATAGCATTAGTTTCGTCATCAGCTACCCATTGACCTTTTGTCAAGTGAGCGAAATCTTCTACTGCCTGTAACATCTTTTTAGAGTATTTCTTACCTTTTGGTAATACTTCTTCCCCTAAATCGTTCATTACACCTTGCGAAGTTTTTCCATCAACGATTACAAATAACTTATCGATTAATTTGTCTTTTAATTCAACAAATTTAGTTTCGAATTCCATTTCAAGAGCAGCCAATTCGTCTTTGTCTTGTGAACGCTTACGCTTGTCTTTTACAGCTCTTGAGAATAATTTTTTATCTAAAACTACACCGTGTAATGAAGGAGATGCTTTTAATGAAGCATCTTTTACTCCTTTTGGTGTAATTTTTCCAATTAGAATATCACCAGGCTTAACCTCGGCACCAATTCTAATCATACCGTTTTCATCTAAATCTTTAGTAGCTTCTTCAGAAACGTTAGGGATATCATTTGTTAATTCTTCGTTACCTAATTTAGTATCACGAACTTCTAACGAATAGTCATCAATATGGATTGATGTAAAGATATCATCACGAACAACTTTCTCAGAAATTACAATCGCATCCTCAAAGTTATACCCTTTCCAAGGCATGAATGCTACTTGTAAATTTCTTCCAAGTGCTAATTCACCGTTTTGAGTAGCATAACCTTCACATAAAACTTGTCCTTTAACAACTTTATCACCTTTTCTTACGATTGGTTTTAAGTTGATTGAAGTACTTTGATTCGTTTTACGGAATTTGATTAATTGATATGTTTTCTCATCTGCATCAAAGCTTACTGCTCTTTCTGCATCTGTTCTTTCATATTTGATAGTGATTTCATTAGCATCAACGTATTCAACAGTTCCATTTCCTTCTGCATTAATTAACACACGAGAATCTGAAGCTACTTGACGCTCTAAACCTGTACCAACGATAGGAGACTCAGGACGTAATAATGGTACGGCCTGACGCATCATGTTTGATCCCATCAACGCACGGTTCGCATCATCGTGCTCTAAGAATGGAATCAATGAAGCTGAGATAGATGCAATCTGGTTAGGTGCAACGTCAGTGTAGTGAACCACAGTTGGGTCAACAACTGGGAAGTCACCTTCCTCACGAGCAATTACTTTATCAGCAGTAATTTTACCATCAGCATCCATTTCAATGTTTGCCTGAGCAATCATTTTTCCTTCTTCTTCTTCAGCACTTAAGTAAATAGGCTCAGAAACTAAATCTACTTGACCGTTAGTTACTTTACGGTAAGGAGTTTCGATGAATCCCATTCCGTTTACTTTAGCATAAACCCCTAATGAAGAGATAAGACCAATGTTTGGTCCCTCAGGTGTTTCAATAGGACATAAACGACCATAGTGCGTATAGTGAACGTCACGTACCTCGAAACCTGCTCTTTCTCTAGATAAACCTCCAGGTCCTAGACCTGCTAAAC
>CBFHBH010000451.1:0-2100 GCA_965653735.1 uncultured Flavobacterium sp.
ACTGCTTTAACAAAACTACACGTGATTTTGGAAATCCATCTAGACCTATAGTCGAAACTGTCATGGCATTTACTTCATCTACCCCTCCAAATTCCTTAACTTCAAAAAACCATTTATTAAATAAATTAATTGGATCTTCAGGAAGATTAGTTTCTAATAATTCACTTTTATTATATGATTTTCTGTAATCGCTTAAATCTTCCATAACAAAATTTTTAATAATTAAAATTCAAAAGTAACTCCGTCATCAGAAAGCATAACATTATCGAAAACAGTTTGGGCTTCTGTTTTAAAAGACTCTATCGACTCATATCTAGTAGAATAGTGCCCTAAAACCAACTGTTTGGCATTTGCAAGTTTTGCAATTTGAGCGGCTTGCTTGGCAGTCGAATGCATTGTTTTTTCTGCCAAAACCTCTTCAGAATCTAAAAAAGTAGATTCGTGATACAAAACATCAACAACCTTAATAACATCTACTATTTCTTCGCTATAAATTGTATCTGAACAAAAGGCATAACTTTTAGGTGCTGGCGGATCAAAAGTCAGTAATTCGTTAGAAATTACTCTGCCATCATCAAGAGTAATATCCCTACCGTTTTTTATGTTTTGGTAATAACAGGTTTCAATTTCATACTCCTGAACAGCAGCAACATTAAGTTTTCGTTCTTTTGGTTTTTCCTGAAATAAATACCCATTAGTATATATACGATGTTTTAAAGGAATAGTCTTTACAATTACTTTATCATCTTCAAAGATAGTTTCTGATTCATTAGACGATAATTCCACAAAATCAAGCTCGTATTGCGGCCAAGAATTAGATAATTTAAGTTGAAGCTTAATAATTTCTTTAACTCCTACTGGACCATAAACAGTTAAAGGGTTATTTCTATTTAAAAGATTAAAAGTTGAAATAAGTCCTATTAATCCATAAAAATGATCTCCATGAAGGTGCGAAATAAAAATATGGTTGATAGCAGAAAACTTTATTTTATTCTTACGCAATTGCACCTGCGTACCTTCCCCACAATCAATTAAAAATAAACGATTGTTAATTTCTAATACTTGTGATGTTGGATTAGTGAAAGTTCTTGGTGTGGCTGCGTAACAACCCAAAATGGTTAAATGCATTAGTTTTTACCTTTTCTTCTATCTCTTTCTCTCTTTATTAATGTTAATTCGCGGCTTGTTTGCCCTGCAACAGAAGTATTTTCTTCGGCACGACGAATTAAATACGGCATAACGTCTTTTACAGGACCAAACGGAAGATATTTAGCCACATTGTATCCTTCAGCAGCTAAATTAAAACTGATGTTATCACTCATTCCATACAACTGACCAAACCACACTCTAAAATCATTTTTGGTAATTCCTTTGTGTGCCATCAACTCAATTAGTTTGTATGAACTATCTTCGTTGTGTGTTCCTGCAAAAATTGCCATAGTATCAATGTGATCCATCATGTAAGTTACTGCATCATCAAAATTATAATCGGTTGCTTGTTTTGAAGCACAAATTGGCGATTTATAACCTTTCTCTTCAGCACGTTTGTTTTCTTTTTCCATGTAAGCACCACGAACAAGTTTCATCCCAATATGAAAACCTTCTTGTTGTGCTTGAGCATGTAATTTTTTAAGATAATCTAAACGATCCCAACGATACATTTGCAATGTATTATAAACAATCGCTTTGTTTTTGTTGTATTTACGCATCATATCAGCAACTAAATCATCAGCTGCATCTTGCATCCAACTTTCTTCACCATCAATTAAAAGTGCAATATCATTTTCGTGAGCAGCTTTACAAACTTTGTCAAAACGCTCTACTACTCTATTCCACTCTTCTTGCTCAGCATCATTCAAAGTTTGACCTTCACCTAATTTTTCATACAATTCAAAACGTCCAAAGCCTGTTGGTTTGAAAACCGCAAAAGGAATTGCTTTCTTTTCTTTAGCAAAGTTGATAATTTTTAATGTTTTATTCATTGCATCATCAAAAGCAGTCTCATCTTCTTTTCCTTCAACCGAATAATCTAACACAGAAGAAACTCCTCCTACATTATACATTTTATCAACAACAGGAATACAATCATCTTCAGATACA
>CBFHBH010000452.1:0-2091 GCA_965653735.1 uncultured Flavobacterium sp.
GCAATCTTCTTTATTACATTGATCATTTCTGCTTATGCAACTGAAGTTATTGGAATCCATGCATTGTTTGGAGCTTTTATGACTGGAGCCATCATGCCAGAAAATACAAAATTCCGCAGCTTGTTTATTGAAAAAATAGAAGATGTTGCTTTAGTATTATTATTGCCGCTTTTCTTTGTATTCACTGGATTACGTACGCAAATAGGTTTGTTAAATGATCCATCATTATGGAAACTTACAGGGTTAATTATCTTGGTAGCAGTAGCTGGAAAATTTCTAGGAAGTACACTGGCCGCAAAATTTGTAGGTCAAAACTGGAAGGACAGTTTATCCATAGGAGCACTAATGAATACCCGAGGATTAATGGAATTGGTTGTATTGAATATTGGTTATGATTTAGGTGTATTAACACCAGAAGTATTCTCGATGATGGTAATCATGGCATTGGTAACGACTTTTATGACGGGACCAGCCTTAGACCTAATCAATTGGGCATTCAAATCGAAACCAAATGAAATTCCTGAAGAAGTTAAAGAAAACAGTAAATACAAAGTGCTATTTTCTTTTGGTACACCAGAATCTGGACGTTCGTTGTTCAAATTAGCCAATTATTTGACAAAAAAACTAAACAACAATGCCGAACTGACTGGTATGCACCTTACTCCTATTGATGAAATGCATCATTATGATGTAGAAGAATATGAGCAAGCGAGTTTTAAAGCAGTTGTTGAGGAATCAGAGAACTTAAACCGAAAAATAACCACATTATTCAAACCTTCAAACGATATTGATAATGAAATTACCACGGTTGCCAATAAAGGGGATTATGATTTACTTTTAATAGGTCTCGGACAATCTATTTATGAAGGAACTTTTCTAGGTAAGATTTTAGGATTCACCACTCGAATTATCAATCCTGAGAAATTATTGAACACAGTTACTGGTAAAGAAAACTTATTTGATTCTTCCCCAATAGATGAGAGAACAAAAAACATTTTGGCTAAATCTTCTATTCCTGTTGGAATACTAATAGATAAAGAGTTTACCACTGCGAATCATGTTTTCATTCCGGTCTTCAATTCAAAAGACAGCTCGTTGATTAACTATGCTCAAAAATTAATTCATAATTCGGGAGCGCAGGTTGTAGTACTTGATGCTATGGGACAAATTAAAAATGATTCTGAAACGAAAGAAAAAGTAAGAGCCATTGAACAAAATGCACCAAATCACATCACACTGCAAAGTCAGCGAAGTATTGAAAAAGATTTTCTAAAACAGCAAGACTTAATGATTATTAGTTTTGATAGTTGGAAGAAATTAGTTGAATCAAAAAGTTTGTGGTTATCAGACATACCATCAACTTTAATTATTTCAGAAAGAGAGAATGCTTAATTAGAGGTTAGTTAATAGAAAGAGGAGTTAAAGCTCCTCTTTTTGTTTATAATCTGTTTGTAGTTTCTCTTCATTGAAAATTCATTTTATTACTTTTGTTACTGTTACTTGCTGGTGAAACTATTTATGGAAGAAAATTATACGCTGTTAAGAAATCACATAGAAGAAATTGTACCTCTTACTGATGAAGAATGGATTTATGTTTCACAGTTTTTTAAATACAAAAAACTAAAAAAACATCAGTTTCTTGTTCAGAAAGACGAAGCAGTTCCTGCTGAGTTTTGGATTATCAGTGGTCTTACTAAAGCGTACACTATAGATACCAACGGAAAAGAATATATTCTTCAGTTTGCATTGGAACAATATTGGACAACAGATTTTAACGCTTTTCAAAATCAAATTCCTGCTACTATTTTCATTGATTGTATTGAAGATTCTGAATTTTTTACCCTTCGTTTAGAAGATCGTGAAACACTTTGTATTGAAGTTCCTAAAATGACTAATTTCTTCCGAATAAAATCTCATTACGGATATATCGCCTTACAACAAAGAATATTATCATTACTCACCGAAACTGCCGAAGAACGTTATAATAAACTGATTAAAAAACTACCCAAATTGATACAACGCGTACCAAAAAAAATGTTGGCGGCTTATTTGGGTGTTACTCGAGAAACCTTAAGTCGTTTGAAAGGGTAA
>CBFHBH010000453.1:0-2090 GCA_965653735.1 uncultured Flavobacterium sp.
AGTGACAGGCTCTGTATCTATTTCAGGTAAAGTTTGAGCTACGAATAGTGAATTAGCAACTTTATTTTCAATAATTAATTTCAGTTGTGTGAGAATAAAAGAATAGCCTTTAAAAACAATATTGTATTCTTGTGTTAAATCTTGAAATTTAGATTGCAAACTTTCATTTAAATCATTTTTACTTTTACTAAGAATATCAATTTTTTTAAAATATTCTAATTCAGCATTTATATTATCTATTAAAACAACAGATTCGTCTTTTAAAATAGAAGCTTCATTAGAAAAATAAGAATTTAAATTTATAACTCTTTCGGACTTCAATTTTTCTTTACAAAAAGCACAATTATCTAAAGCTTTTGATTCATGTAAGCTAACACCGGTTCTAACCCAATTATATAAATCTGAATCATTATCAAGATTTTCTTCCTGAACTGCTATTTTGGGTTCTTTGCTTATAAAAACAGTGACTTTTTGAACTAAATTATTCAGGCTAATTGGATATTCTTTGATTTCTATTTTATCTTTGTCATTTTTTGAAATTGAATCCGCTTTGATTTTAATTAATCTTTCATCTTCGTCAATGATGTTATTAATTGCCTCTTCTTTGGTGCTTATTAACTTTTCTAAATGCCCTTTATTAAATTCAATTAAACTGTTGAAATGATCATTTTTTATTATCCTTGCCTGATTGGTAAATTTTGAAGCTGAAAATTCGTTGAATTGGCGAATAGAATCATAGTTATTTGTGATTTTTAATTTTGCTTTATTTATATAGGATTTATTTGCATCAATTAGTGGTCGCAAATGAGCATTCTCACCTACATCAAAAGTTATCCCTTTCATTTTTTTATCATCAGAATCGAACCTTAAATTCTCTCTTATAAAATCAGAATTAAAAACTCTTACATTGAAAGGAAAAGAAGCGATATTTGCTTGGGTTATTTTGGATCCATTCTCTAAGATGATTTCAAATTCAATATCAGGAAATTCGCCAAAATTCACCTCCTTATTTCCACAAAATGAAAAAAGTCTTGATATTGTAGTTTTTCCTGAATAATTCCAACCAAATATATTATTCTTATTGTTGAAATCGCGAAGGTTTCCGTCATGTCTATAATTTTTATAGACACCGAAGTTTTTTATATATTGAATTCTTTTAATCATAATTATTTTAGGATTAGATATATTAAATAATTAATCTCTATATAATACATTCTCTAAACTTTTACAATTTGAGTAATAACTCCATCAACTTCCATTTGAGTAACATCAAGTGAGTAACCGTAGGGTAATATATTTTACTGTAAAATATAATTGAGCTATTTATTTACTCCAATCTACTGCATTTTTTCAAATCACATAATTAATGGCTGCTATTTTTAACAAGTGTAATGATAATTAAAAAAAAGTACAATCCGTATTTATACGGTATTAATAAAAAAATTTCCACAATGTTGAC
The DNA here is from genome assembly GCA_965653735.1 of uncultured Flavobacterium sp. GTDB lineage: Bacteria > Bacteroidota > Bacteroidia > Flavobacteriales > Flavobacteriaceae > Flavobacterium. The sequence goes on from CBFHBH010000453.1 coordinate 1,460, forward strand.
GAAGCAGCATCTTTTTCAACCATACTTCGGCATAAAAATACAGTAAACAGAAAAACAGTTCCAAAAAAAAGAGAAACTATACCAGTTTCTCTTTTTAGAATAATATATCTTATTAAAATTATTTATCCTTTAATAATCTTTCCAAATATTCAACCTTATCTTTCTCAGCCTGAACCAATCGTTCGTATAATTCAACAACCTTATCAATTGGATTAAAAGTACATGTGTTGTTATGTCCAAAGTTGCTACTCGAAACAGCTTCATTAAAAGTGTTGAAATAATTAATCACGCCTTCATCACTATAATTCCTAATTGCTTCAGTAGTAACTCCTAAAACTTCCGCAATAGCGTTTAGTTTTTCTTCGTCAACAATTTCACTTCCTTCGATATTAGAAACCGACTGCTGGCTTACACCAATTGCGGCGGCAAGTGCTTCCTGTTTCATTCCTCTAAGCTCTCTGATGCGGCTTATATTTCTTCCAATATGTTTTGGTTTGGTGGCTGTACTCATAGCTCAAAGATATTTAAAATTCCTGAAATTTTGCTGTTTTGGTAAAATACAAGTCCGCTTTGGTGAGATACAATTTCCATTAGTTTGATACGGTACTAACTATCGCTTACTTGCTATATT
>CBFHBH010000454.1:0-2079 GCA_965653735.1 uncultured Flavobacterium sp.
AAAGTTTGAATTTGTTCTGCCGTTCTGTCATCCGCATCTATTAAACCATAAGAAGTTATCCAGTGTAATTTTTCCGTCCCTTTTATCCCTTCAACTGCCTTTTCAACTTGTGTACAACTACCTTGCGGCATAACTGTAACACTTGGGTAAATTAAAGAATAGATTTGCCTATCTAAACTTTCATACTGACCTTCAACAAATAATATATTTCTTTTCGAGCCAAGTATTTCTCGTTTAATAGAGCTTGGAATTTCATCTGCCTCAGAAATTAAATCTGCATCCCAATCTTTCGTATTCTTGCCATTCCATTGGCAGTTTCTCAACAATAATACGCTTGCTTCTGAATGGTCTATTGGTAAATGAACATCGTGTGTTGAAATTACAAAAACACAATCTTTACGTTTTTGAAATAATGAAGAAAGCAAAGGTGAAATAATTGAACGATGTAAGTGTCTTTCAGGTTCGTCAAGAATTATTAAACTATTTGGCTCTGTTGTCATTACATCTGCACATATTAAAAGTGCATTTCTTTCTCCATCTGACAATTCTGCAATGCTATAAGGTAAACTTCCATTTTTTGATGCGAAAAGTTGTTCATCTTTTCCAAGTTTAATTATTATTGGAATATTAGAAACTGCTAAAAGTTCATTAATTGCTTGAAGCGGTGCCTGAATATTAGATAAGTTTTGTGCTGCGACAATGTCTTTTGCATCAACAGCATCAGTTATTTTTCTTGCTCTAATGTTTTGTGAATTAATTAGATCAAAAATTGAGATACTTGACCGTGTTTGTGAATAATCATCTTTCCAACGCGACGATATCTGTTGGTCATAACCTTTAATGTAATCGTCGTTAGACTTTTTATCCATTGCCGTCATATTCATAGAATTGGCAGTAAACCAAGTCTGTCTATGAGCTAAAATTGTGCATTAAAGTTGATTTTCCAACTCCGTTTGCTCCTAATACAAATAAAGCTTTTCCTTCAATCAAGGGTATATTTAAAACTCCGTTATTTGAAGTCTGAATCGTAAATTTAAATTTATTTTCTATCATTAGCTTTTGGTTCTTGATTCTTGATTTTGGTTAAAATTATGTCTAAACGAAATAAACATTCGTATATCAACTCAAATTTAGGTGTCCATCCTAAGTTTTTTTCGTTTTATATTTTCCCAAATATAATCTTTTTCGCTCTAAATTAACCTTTCGTCTCAATTACCTGTAACAAAGAATATCTATTCAAGTTAGTATAAAATTCTGTTCCTTTTTAAACAGTCATAGAAAACAAATTCGTTTCCGGTAATCTTCTTTTTAAATGTAAATCAAAAGCCATACAAATATTACGTACAAAAGGTCTTCCGGCTTCTGTAATACTCATTTTTTCTTCTTCAATTATAATTAACTGATCCTTTTCCATTTCTTTTAAATCCATTAAAACAAAAGGTAATTCTTCAAAATAAAGAGCTTCATTATTCCAGGAAGTTTCAAAAGTACAGGTTAAATTGAGAATGTGTTTGCGGATAATTAAATCTTCATCGGTTAAAATATGACCTTTTACAATCGGTAGTTTATCCCATTCCAATAATTGATAATAATCTTCTAAATTTTTGGTGTTTTGGGCAAAACTGTACCAGCTGTCGCTAATGGAAGAAACGCCTAAGCCAATCATTAATTGGGTTTTTGAAGCGCTGTAACCCATAAAATTTCGGTGTAATTCTTTTTCCTGTGCCGATTGGTATAAACTGTCAGTGGCTAATGCAAAATGGTCCATCCCAATTTCGTGATAGCCATTTTTAGCGAGTAATTGTTTTCCAATTTCATATAGCTTTCTTTTTTCGGCGTCTTTTGGAAGATCTTCTTCTTTAAAACCACGCTGCCCATTTCCTTTGATCCAGGGCGTATGTGCGTAGCTGTAAAATGCCAATCGGTCTGGTTTTAGTGAATTTGTTTTTTCGATAGTATCCACAATATTTTCAATAGTCTGAAAAGGCAATCCAAATATTAAATCGTGACCTATAGAAGTATATCCAATTTCCTTTGCCCAAAATGTCACTTTAGCCACATTATGAAAAGGCTGAATTC
>CBFHBH010000455.1:0-2068 GCA_965653735.1 uncultured Flavobacterium sp.
CATTTCGAAAATTTTCTTGTTTTTAGGTAATCGAGTTAATTCTTCAAAGGTTCTCTCGGCTATTTGTACTTCCTTTTTTTCAAGATAGAGAAGTGCTTTTTGCAACTGAACCATGTTTTTAGCATTGGATAAATCTAAACTTTGATAAATTGAAGTTGACTTGTCAAAATATGATTCGGCCCTTGAATAATTTCCAGTATTCATAAAGCATAATCCTAAATTGTAATACGAAAGCGCTAATTCTGATGTTGGTTCTAAGGAACTATATATTGCTACTGAACGAAGTAGTTTTTCAATTGCTAAATCATATTTTCTGAAATCATAATAGATAATTCCAAGTGTCTGATATCCATTTGCTAATGAGAAGTTATTGTTCTGTTTTTCAGAATAGACAATTGCTTTATTAGCATATTCTAGTGCTTTGTCAAATATTCTACTTTTTTTGTATAAATTGGCTTCAGAAATATAAAAAAAAGAGCTATCTATTTTTGTGGATTTTACAGTTGTTTCCTGTGTAAATCCCAAAAAAGCTGATAATAAAAAGAAAAAAACAAATAGCCGTTTCAAATCATTTGAGGTTTCAAAAACTCTCAAATATAGCTATTTTTTGTCAATATGTGAGATTAAGTCGATAATTCGGGAAGAATATCCTATTTCATTGTCATACCACCCCACTACTTTTACCATTTTGTCTATAACTGAAGTAAGCTGAGAGTCAAATAAACATGAATTTCTATTGCCTAAAATGTCTACAGAAACAATAGGGTCTTCAGTATATGCTAAAATTCCTTTCAAGTTGGTTTCTGATGCTTTTTTAAAGGCAGAATTAATTTCTTGAATAGAAACTTCTCTGGTCACATTAAAAGTTATGTCGGTAAGCGAACCGTCTGGTACAGGAACTCTAATTCCGCAACCACCCATTTTATTGTTTAGTTCGGGAAAAATTTTATTTAATGCCTTTGCAGCTCCTGTTGTTGTTGGAACAATTGATTGTGCAGCACCTCTGGCTCTTCGTAAGTCTTTATGTGGTTGATCATGTAAACTTTGGTCAGTAGTGTAGGAGTGAACTGTCGTTATGTAGGCTTGTTCAATTCCACAAAGTTCCTGAATAACTTTTATCATAGGAGCTGCGTTATTTGTGGTGCAACTGGCGTTTGAAACAATTAGTTCGTCCCCATTTAAAATATGTTCATTGACACCAAGGACAACAGTTTTTACAGAATCATCTTCTGGTGGAGCCGATAAAATGACTTTTTTCGCACCCGATTTTAGATGTTCTTCGGCTAAGTTGTATTTTAAAAACTTTCCAGTAGCTTCTACAACAAAGTCAATTGATAAGTCTTTCCAATTTAGTTTTGAAATTTCTCTTTCATGAAAAAATGAATAACTCTTATCATCAACTAATAATGAGTTTTCATCAAAGCTAACAGTGTTTGGAAGTATACCATGTATACTGTCATATTTTAATAAATGAGCCATTGTCTTGTTGTCTGCAATGTCATTGATGGCTATTACCTCAATTTTTGGATGATTTAAAAGTAAACGGAATAAGTTTCTTCCAATTCGGCCAAATCCGTTTATTGCGATTCTGGTTTTTTGACTCATTATGGGATAAAATTCTTAATAGAAGATTAAAGAATATGTTTTTGAGCATGGTAAGAAGAACGAACCAATGCGCCACTTTCTACATGACGAAATCCTAAATCTTTTCCTATTTGTTCATATTTTGCAAACTGTTCAGGAGTAATATATTCTTTAACGGGTAAGTGCTTTTTACTAGGTTGAAGGTATTGTCCAATAGTTACTATGTCTACATTCGCTTCGCGAAGATCTTTCATGGTTTGAATTACTTCTTCTTCAGTTTCACCTAATCCTAGCATAATACCTGATTTTGTTCTTCTAATACCTTGTTGTTTTAAATATTTTAAAACAGCTAAACTTCTGTCATATTTTGCTTGGATACGAACTTCTCTGGTTAATCTACGAACAGTTTCCATATTGTGAGAAACTACTTCTGGACTAACTTCTACGATACGGTCAAGAATTCTTTCTACTCCTTGAAAATCTG
>CBFHBH010000456.1:0-2065 GCA_965653735.1 uncultured Flavobacterium sp.
GGTAATATCATTGTAAGACAAAGAGGTTCTAAACACAATCCAGGTGAAAATGTTTACATGGGTAAAGATCACACTTTACATGCTAAAGTTGACGGTGTTGTGAAATTCCAGAAAAAAGGTGAAAACAAATCTTTTGTTTCTGTAGTTCCATTTGAAGCTTAGTCTTTAAGAAACTTAAAGTATAAAGCGTTCGCATTGCGAGCGCTTTCTTTTTTTATACCTTTGCAACAAGTATTTATATCATGAGTAAAATTCGAATTACAAAGCAATTTAATTTTGAAACCGGACATGCACTATTTGGTTATGACGGAAAATGTAAAAACGTTCACGGTCATAGTTACAAACTTTCGGTTACTGTGATTGGAACACCAATTACAGACAGAAATAATGTAAAATATGGTATGGTAATCGATTTTTCTGATTTAAAGAAAATTGTAAAAGAAGACATTGTAGACATTTTTGATCACGCTACAGTATTCAATGCTACAACTCCACATATTGAGCTTGCAAACGAGCTTAAAGATCGTGGACACCATGTTATTTTAGTAGATTATCAACCCACTAGTGAAAACATGGTCATTGATTTTGCAGCAAAGATTAAAAAACGCTTACCAGAGAGTGTGCAACTACATTCCTTACGACTACAAGAAACTGAAACCTCATTTGCCGAATGGTATGCTGAGGATAATAAATAAAAAAAGCCTGTTGTCTCAACAGGCTTTTTTTATTTATATCGTTAAAGTATTTACCCTAACAAATTATACACTACACTTGGAAACAAACCTAAAGCTATATTAACAACCAAGGCTAATACAGCTACAAATTGGTACACAAAAGGCACCTTGGGTAGCTCATTTGAACCTTCTTTTGTATACATAGCCAATATTATTTTAAAATAATAGCCAACACTAATAATAGAACTTACAATCGCTACCACAACTAGAACTAGCCATCCTGTATGCATCACTAGGTTTAAAAGGAAAAATTTAGCAAAGAAACCTGAAAGAATTGGAATTCCAGCCATTGATAATAATGAAGCTGTTAAAACCGCAGCCAAAATAGGATGTGATTTACCAAACCCGTTAAACAAATCTATAGTCTCATTATCTTTTCCTTTAGTAACATATAATACAACTGCAAAGAAAGCTATACCTGCAATGGCATAAGCCGCCGCATAATACAATAAAACACCCGCAGAATTATTAGCTACTAACAACACCATTAGCATAAAACCGGCATGTGAAATACCAGAAAAAGCAAACATACGCTTAACATTGTTTTGGCGTAATGCCATAATATTTCCAACAATCATTGAGGCAATAGCAACACAAACAATTATTAATTGAAACGAATACGTTTGAGCTGGAATCATTAAAACCACAATTTTATATAAAGCAGCCATGGCAACAATTTTTGCCAAAGTACTCATGGTAGCCGTAGTTAAAGCAGGAGATCCTTCATAAACATCAGGCGCCCAAAAATGGAAAGGCACTGTCGCTATTTTAAATAACATTCCAATTACCAAAAAAGCAATTCCAATAAAATACCATTGAGGGTAGTTCATAGTGTGTGTAATTTGGAACATAGTCATTAAATCAAAACTCCCTGTTGCACCATACAACAAGCAAATTCCAAAAAGTATAATTCCAGAAGCAAACGATCCCATTAAAAAGTACTTCATACCTGCTTCATTACTTCTTAAGTTTAAACGATTACTAGCCGCTAATACATATAGAGAAATTGATAAAATCTCAATTCCTAAGAAAAACATTGACAAGTTACCAAACGACACCATTGCCACAGCGCCAGCTAAAAGAAAAACTTTTATAGCTACATAATCAGAGATTTTAGTGGCTTGATCTTTATAAAACTCATGGCCTAACGCAATCAAAAATATAGTTATTATAATGAACAAGCTTGTAAATGCTACAGAAAACTTGTCCACAAACATCATATTGTTATAGAAAGCTCCTAAGTGATTATATGGTGAAATATTATATCCTAAAATAGCCAAAAGGCCAATTATAGTAACTGGCACGATTGCTTTTCTACCATTAAAAATTTC
>CBFHBH010000457.1:0-2057 GCA_965653735.1 uncultured Flavobacterium sp.
TTCCAAAATGAGATCCTTCATATTTGTTTGCTCCTCCACCAAGAATTAGAGACAGTTTGTTGTTAGTATAGTTTAGTGAAAAAGTGGTTCCGTAAAAGTCATTGTCTAGCCATTTTTGGCGAACTAAATCAGTTGTGGTTTGTCCAGAAGCTGGCGTCATTCCATAATCTTCAAAAGGTTGGTCTTCTTTATAATTTTCATAAAAACCTCTTCCTTTAGTATAATGGAATGCTAAGTTTGTACTAAATGAATCTGAGAAAGTTTCGTTCCAATGTAATTGCGCATGGTTTTGCTTGTAGTTGTCAACTTCGTTGTCATAGTAACGTGTATTTCCAAACTCATCTGTATAAATACCTGCAGAATTAAATGTTCTTTCTTTTTCTAACTGGATTGCATCAATGCCATTCCATGATTGATAAGTAATTTCATGTCCGCCAAAAAGTAACGCTTTTATTTTGGTTGATTTCGAATAATAATTCCCTTGTAAAAAGTATGATTTTAAATTAGAAGATGCTCTATCTACATATCCATCAGAATTTATTTTTGAAAGCCTTCCTAAAACTTCGAAATGATCATTTAATAGTCCTGTATTAAATTTGATGGTGTGTTTGTGCGTGTTAAAACTTCCATAAGAATTCGAAATTTCTCCACCAGCTTTACCGCCAGTGTTTTCTGTTAAAACGTTTAAGCTAGCACCAAAAGCTCCTGAGCCATTCGTAGAAGTACCAACACCTCTTTGTAACTGAATACTTTCTGCTGATGAAGCAAAATCAGGCATATTTACCCAGTAAGTTCCGTGGCTTTCAGAATCATTGTAAGGAATTCCGTTAATAGTTACGTTTACACGAGTTGCATCGCTACCACGAACTCTAATTCCTGTGTAACCAACTCCATTTCCTGCATCTGTAGTTGTAACAACAGAAGGAAGATAATTCATTAAAACAGGAATGTCTTGACCTAAATTGCGTTTTGCAATTTCCTTTTTAGAAAAATTACTGAAAGAAATTGGCGTTTTGTCATTGGCACGAATGGCTTGAACCATGACCTCTTCTAATGAGTTTACTTTTGCAGAATCTTTTACGGTTTCTTGGGCAAAAGCACTAATGAAATTTAACAGCAAAAGGGCTGTAGAAAATGTTTTGAATAAAGTTTTCATTCGTAAATGTTTACGAATAAAAGGGGTAATTATTCTTTGTTTTTAAAAATGTTAATGAATTTCTCGCTGAAACATTAATCAAAAGGCCATGGCACCTGCTGGCTCTTTCGCTAAAAATGCCCACTGGACATTTTCTTAACGCTCAGCCCTCCCTAAACAGCATTACCTGTTCCAGGTTCATTGGGTATAATCTCAGCTCGTTATTTAGAGCACCCCTTTGAGACGGCGCAAATTTAATTAAAAGAAAACAGAAAATACAAAATATAATTTGCTAAATGTAATTAAGAAAGAAACTTCTTACGAGTTAGTATTTCTTTAATTCAAAAGTAGATCCGTCAAAAACACCATAAGTGAAATAACCAATCCAATCGCCTAAATTGATGTATTTTGAAGAATCATTCAATTTGATTTCCATTGGTAAATGACGGTGGCCAAAAACGAAATAATCGTAATGTTTCGATTCCAGTTTGAGCTTAGCATATTGTACTAGCCACTCGTTTTCTTCACCAAGAAATTTCACATCTTCATCACCCGAAATCAATTTGTTTTTTACCGAAAGATACTGTGCTAATTTCACTCCAATATCTGGATGCAACCATCTAAATAGCCATTTTGAAAAAGGGTTGGTAAACACTTTTTTCATTCGTTTGTAACCTTTGTCACCAGGCCCTAAACCATCACCATGACCAATTAAAAAGGTTTTATTATTAAAAGTGAATTCTTTTGTAGTGTGATATACTGGGATGTTTAGTTCCATTTGGAAATAATCATCCATCCATAAATCGTGGTTACCCACAAAAAAGTAAACAGGGATACCACTATCACGAATTTCAGCTAATTTTCCTAAAACACGAACAAATCCTTTTGGAACGACAGTTTTGTATTCAAACCAAAAATCAAA
>CBFHBH010000458.1:0-2056 GCA_965653735.1 uncultured Flavobacterium sp.
GTATTGTAGAACGCCTTGGTGCGTTGAGGAGGTATCTTTGACATTGATGTCAAATTAATCGAAATCTCTAACGAAGAAGAAAAAACTTTTGCTCCAGATTTTTGGAACAATGCTAAAGAAGCCGAAGTAATTGTGAAAAATCTTCGCTCAAAGAAAAAATGGGTTGAAGACTACGAAAAAGCAGTAAACCTATCAGACGAACTTCAAATTGCTTTTGAATTTTTCAAAGATGGTGATTTAAGTGAAGATGAACTTGATGAATTATACGAGACCGTTAACACTCATATAGAAAATATTGAGTTTAAAAATATGCTCTCTGATGAAGGCGACAGCATGAGCGCAGTACTTCAAATTACTGCTGGTGCCGGTGGTACAGAAAGTTGTGATTGGGCAAGTATGCTTATGCGTATGTACTTAATGTGGGGTGAAAAAAATGGTTACAAAGTAAAAGAATTGAACTTTCAAGAAGGTGATGTTGCTGGTATTAAAACAGTAACTCTTGAGTTTGAAGGTGATTATTCGTTTGGATACCTAAAAGGAGAAAACGGTGTGCATCGTTTGGTTAGAATCTCTCCATTTGACAGCAATGCTAAAAGACATACTTCGTTTGCATCAGTATATGTGTATCCATTAGTTGATGACAGTATTGAAATTGACATTAACCCTGCGGATATTGAAATCACAACATCTCGTTCGAGTGGTGCTGGAGGACAAAATGTGAATAAAGTTGAAACTAAGGTTCAATTATTTCACAAACCAACAGGAATCCAAATTCAATGTTCTGAAACAAGATCTCAACAAGATAACAGACAAAGAGCTATGCAAATGTTACGTTCTCAGCTATATGAAATCGAATTAAAGAAACGTATGGAACAGCGTGCCGATATCGAGGCAAACAAAATGAAAATTGAATGGGGCTCACAAATACGCAACTACGTTATGCATCCTTACAAATTAATTAAAGATGTAAGAACTCAACATGAAACAAGTGATGTAGATGGCGTAATGAATGGTAATTTAGATGATTTCCTTAAAGCGTACTTAATGATGATGGGACAAAAAGAAAGTTAAATTGTATCTTAATTATTTTTTATTATGTATTTAAAAAGATATCATGACAATGAAGTTTGGAAAGAAGTTGAATTAAAATCTCCTTTTAAGGAAAAATATCGATTGTTTGTTTCTAATCACGGAAAATTAAAAAAGATTGATTTAAATACCAATGAAGAAAAAGCGATAACTGAAGCAAGAACTGAAGGCTACCCTTCATTCAATTTATCTGTTTATTTTCCTCACACAGAAAATGACATTGTTTATTTAACTGAAACAAGAGCAAATATCTTTTCAATTAGAATGTCTATTTCTAAGCTCAAAAAAGAGTTGAAAACATGTGATGGTAAAGATGCTCGTTATTATGATATTTTAAAAGAAATTGATAATACCGATTCTAACCTTTTCAAGGTTAGAAAAAAGTATCAATCAAAATTGAAAAAAATAGAAAATAGTCGAAGAAAGAATTTCGGAGCTTTAACTCATCGCTTAGTGGCTCAATATTTTATTGAGCAACCCTCTGAAAAACATATTTTTGTAGCCCACCTAGATTTTGATAAAACAAACAATCATCATAGTAATTTGAAGTGGATGACAAGTGAAGAAAACATAAAGCATCAACAAAACAGTCCTTATGTTATTAAAGCAAAAGCAATTGCTAACATAAATAGGCCTGTCAGAATTACTAGATCAAAATTAACTATTCATCAGGTAATGGTCATTAAGAAAAAAATAAATGAAAATGTTCCATTGCGAAAGTTAGCCAAGAGATATAATGTTTCAGAAACACAACTTTTAAGAATAAAAAGAGGAATTAACTGGGCTAATATTGCTCCGGCCAGATAAATAAAAAAGAGCCAATTTAAAATTGGCTCTTTTTTTATTTTATTGTTTTTATTGCTGCATCTTAAAATAATAATCTGCCGAATGTTTACCACTTCCATAAAAAAGGAAGAAAACACAAATCGCGAATAATAAGAATGATAAAATCATATTTCCAACATTC
>CBFHBH010000459.1:0-2055 GCA_965653735.1 uncultured Flavobacterium sp.
ATTAAAATCTATTTTTTGATTATTACTAGGCGCCCATATTCGCTTTAAAAATTTTGCATTATAAATAATGTTTTTTATTAATTGGCTGTTAATATCAAATGTGGTAAGATCAGGTGGAGCACAAACTTCGTTTGTGCTTATAATACCTTTCATTTCTTGATTGGTTGCAGAGAATACTTCATGTTCGTTTTTGGTGTGATAATCTAAAAAAACGGTATCACCCAAATCATTTTGTATTTTGGTCAAATAAAAAGCAGTTTTACATCTTTTTCCAGATCTAGGTAATCCGCTTGTTCTGTCTACCAGTTGCGATTCTTCTATTGCGTAGACTCCTAGATTTCCCTCTTCTTGTCCTCCAAAATAATAGGAAGTTCCATTAGGAGTAGTAATTTTAAAATGATAAATCCCCGTTAATGTAAAATTACCTATGAGTTCTATTTTTAGTTCATTTTCATATTTTAATAATTTACCTTCAAAAATTCCGTTAGCATTCTTTTTCAGGTAAAATGAACCTGAGTAACCTGGAAATGAAAAACTAAATTCATCAACTTCTGAATCTGTTATATCTGGATGTTCAGCAATTGCTTCTAAAGTTGATTGAGGTATTTCATAGCCAACAATAATCTGTTCATAAATAGCTGGAAGCTCACCTGGATTAACACGTTTAGGTACATAAACAGGTATTGTTTTCAAAGCATCTAATTCATTTTCAGAATAAAACATTCCAGGCATATTGGTCTCGTCTGGTAAATCTTTTACCACACGGGTAATCACCCCACCAGCATTTAATATCCAGTTAATCCCAGTCCAAGTTGGTTTTTGTTCAACTTTTACACCATTACCACTATAATGTAAGCTAATAGGAACTTCTAATGCTCCTACTCTGTAAGTATGTATAGGTATTGATGGGCTAACACGACCACTGGATTCATCAACAGGAACATTTCCAAATTTTGTAATTTCAAACGCTTGCGGTGATGGTAAAACGATCTCTGGTAAATCTTGATTTTGCGCAATACCCTCTATAAATAGTAATGCAAGAATTATGATAAATTGTATTTTTTTCATTTATTCAGAATATTATTTCTTTATGATTTTTACAGAGTTTTCTCCGTTGTTTGTTTTAATATTTACGATGTAAACACCACTTGGTATGTTTCCTAGTTGGATAGGAATGGTATGTTCTCCATGGAGTTGTGTTTTTTGTAATTGTCTTCCATTCAGGTCATATAAAATTGCCCAGCCATCGTTGTAATCGTAGTTTACTAATGTGTTAGTAAAGCTTTCAGCAGGGTTAGGATAAGCTTCAATGGCTACTTTAGTTTTTTCCTTTTTGGTTTTGTCTTTTAGTTTCACTACCCAAAAATCGTTTCCCCCTATTGAGCTTCCTTTATCTCTGGACTGTTCACTTTTAGAAGTGCCTGCAAGTAAATAGCCTCCATCACGAGTTTCAATAAGTCTTTTCAGAATATCTGTTCCTTTGCTTCCTACTGTCTGAGTCCAAATTTCCTCTCCGTTGTCTTTTATTTTTAAAGCGATATAATCGTTGATGCCTTCTTTGTCAGGTGATTTTCCAAGTTTTCCGGTTATTCCATTTTTGGAGGCTGAGGTTCTCGAAGCCTCACTTTGTGCATACCCACCTATAAGAAATGTATGATCCTCGTTTTCGACTATCGATGTTAATACATCGGTTTTACCATAATCAAAGGTTTCTTGCCATAAAATTTCTCCGCTCTCATCAAGCTTAACCACCCAAAAATCAGTTCCTTTTCCGTTTCCTTTCTTTTTAGAGTTGGTTGCGTTTGAGTTTGAATTCCCTCCTAAAAGAAATCCTTTGTCTTTGGTTTGTATCAAAGCAAATAAATTATCATCTTGATCACCACCTATCGTTTTTTGCCAAGTGATATTCCCGGTTTCGTCTAGCTTAACAATCCAGTAATCCCCCAATCCAAAATTATCTGCTGTTTTGTCTCCAGAAACTAATGAATTAGAGTACCCTCCAAGAATATAACCACCATCAGTGGTTTGCTCAATGCTTTTAAGTTCATCTACATA
>CBFHBH010000460.1:0-2049 GCA_965653735.1 uncultured Flavobacterium sp.
CATTGTGGCATGTAATGAAGATGATACTACTGTTGCTGAGGAACCGGTAACAGCAGGTTCTGCTAACTTTTCCACTTACGTGGCTTTAGGTGATTCCTTTGCTGCCGGATTTAGTGATGGTGCGTTATTTAAAAAAGGACAATTAAATTCATATCCTGAGATTTTAGCTGGTCAATTTAAACAAGTAGGAGGAGGGAATTTTACTTCGCCACTTTGCGGAGATGATAATGTTGGAGGTTTGTTGTTTATGGGTACGCCTATTCAAGGCTCTAGAAATGTAATTTTAGGGTTGAATGCAGATGGTACTCCTAAAATAGGACCTTTACCAGTGGCTCCAGTTACAGAAGTAACAGCTCATTTAACAGGAAGTTTTAATAACATGGGAGTTCCAGGAGCCAAAAGTTACCATTTAGGAGCTGCTGGTTATGGTAATACCGCTGGTGTCCCTTCAGGCGCAGCTAATCCTTATTTTGCAAGATTTTCTTCGGCGCCAAGTACATCAGTGCTTGCAGATGCATTAACACAACAACCAACTTTCTTTTCACTTTGGATTGGGGGTAATGATGTTTTGTCTTATGCAACTTCAGGGGGTACAGGAGTTGATCAAACGGGAAATATGAACCCTGCAACCTATGGAGGTAATGATATTACAGATCCTACAGTTTTTGCTAGTGTTTACAACAGTTTAGCTTCTACGTTAGCAACCGGAGGTAGAAAAGGGGTGGTGGCAAATTTACCTTACATCAACACACTTCCGTTTTTTACAACAGTACCTGCTAATCCGTTAACGGTATCGGTATTAGGTAGCGGAAATACTGCTGTTGGAAATGCTACTGTCGATGCTTTAAATTCTCAATTGTATGGCCCTTTAAAACAAGCTTTGACAGCTTTTGGGGCTGGAGATAGGATTGATTTATTATCAAAAACAAAAGCAAATCCTCTTTTGATAAAAGACGAAACTTTGACAAATTTATCTGCTCAGTTAACAGCTGCTTTGACACCTACATTGGGACCTACTCAAGCTGCTTTTTTTGGAAATGTTTTTGGTCAAGCAAGACAAGCTAAGGTTAATCAAGATTTTGTATTGTTGACAACTAGAGCTTTAATTGGAGCAGCTCCAACTGCAGCCAACTCTGGAATTGGTATGGCTCCTCCATCACCTTTGAATAAATTTGGAATTACATATCCTTTACAAGATGCTCATGTTTTAATAGCTGATGAGGCTTCTAAAATTAGGGTTGCTACAGATGCTTATAATGTTACGATTCAAACGGCAGCCGATGCAAATGGTTTAGCTTTTGTAGATGCAAAAACAGTTATGGAAAGATTGGTTAATGGAGGAATTCGTTTTGGAAATTACCATGTTTCTGCCTCTTTTGTTACCGGAGGGATATTCTCTTTAGATGGTATTCATCCTGGAGCTAGAGGATATGCAATGATTGCTAACGAATTTATGAAGGCTATCAATGCTAAGTATGGATCTACTTTTAAACAAATAGATTTAGGTCAATATCAAATACAATATCCAGCATCTTTATAATTACAGATACAATAGATAAAAAAAACCACCGTTTTAGCGGTGGTTTTTTGTTTAAATTATTTCTATGCTAATGATTATAAATGAGTAACAAAAAAAACATAATTTTTTATATTGAAATTCAAATTATAAAATTATCTTTGCACTCTGAAAAAACACTTTGTTTTTGATAACTAAATAGCTATTTAATAATACATAAGCATGTCTCAAGTAATAGGAAAAGTTGCTCAAATTATTGGACCAGTTGTAGATGTTGTGTTTAACACTGCAGATGCTGAGTTGCCAAAAATTTATGATTCATTAGAAATCACTAAAAACGATGGTACTAAATTAGTATTGGAAGTACAGTCTCACATTGGAGAAAATACTGTACGTACAATCTCTATGGACTCTACAGATGGTTTGAGTAGAGGAGCTGATGTTAAAGCTACTGGTGCTCCAATTCAAATGCCAATTGGTGGGGATATCTACGGACGTTTATTTAACGTAGTAGGTGATGCTATTGATGGTTT
>CBFHBH010000461.1:0-2045 GCA_965653735.1 uncultured Flavobacterium sp.
ACATGTTGACGTAATGGGCTATGCCTGTTTAGTGGCAATCATGAGTATGGGACGCGGTTACCATTGCGTTTCTGAAGTAAATTTGCATCAGGAAACAATTAAAAATGACTTCCCTACTCCTATTGTAACTTCGGCAGGAGCTTTGATTAATGGCTTGAAAGTTTTAGGTGCCAAAAAGGTGGCAGTTATTACACCTTATATGCGTTCGTTAACTGATTTAGTTGTTGATTATATTGAACATCAAGGATTTGAAGTAGTTGATTCTATTGCATTGGAAATACCTGACAATTTAGAAGTAGCAGCACAAGATCCAATGAATTTGTTAGAAATATACAAACGCCTAGATTTAACAGGTGTTGATGTTTTGGTAGCTTCTGCTTGTGTACAAATGCCTTCGCTGGAAGCCATTGATTTAATTCAGAAGGAAATCGGAATTCCGGTTACTTCGGCTGCTGTTTGTACGACTTACGAAATGATGAAAAAATTAGGTATCGAAGCCAAAGCACCTATTGGAGGCGAATTATTAAGCGGAAAATATTAATCATGAACGCTATTCAAGGATTACGAACAACTATTTATAAAGTAACTGATATTGCAAAAGCGAAAGAATGGTATGCTAAAGCTTTTCAAACTGAACCCTATTTTGATGAACCTTTCTATGTGGGTTTTAATATTGAAGGCTACGAATTAGGATTACAACCCGAAGAACAATCTTCCCCTAAATCGGATAATGTAGTAAGTTATTGGGGAGTGGATGATGTAACCTCAGAATTTAATCGTTTAATTGAATTAGGAGGTATTGCAAATGAAAATCCTCAAGATGTTGGAGGTGGAATTATAGTGGCAACTCTAAAAGATCCGTGGAACAATGTAATTGGATTAATTTATAATCCACACTTTAAATTATGATCCAAGCTTCATTTTTTGAGGCTTTTTTATTCATTTGCATTAAGAATCATGTTACATTTTTGTAAATTAGTTATCATTTATCATTACTAAATAAACAAACACATGAAAAGAAGAGCAACAGCCGTTTGGAACGGTACAGGAAAAGACGGTAAAGGTCATCTAACTACTCAAAGTACCGTTTTGAATAAAACACAATATTCATTTAGTTCAAGGTTTGAGGAAGGAATTGGTACAAATCCAGAAGAATTAGTTGGAGCTGCACATTCAGGTTGTTTTACCATGAAATTAGCCTTCAATTTACAAGCGGCAGGTTTTACAGCTGATGAATTAAAAACGGATTGTGAAATTGTCTTTGAAGATGGCACAATTGTAGCTTCAAATTTAAATCTCATCGCAACTGTTCCTGAAATTGATAATGCAAAGTTTGATGAATTAGTTCGTGATGCTGAAGCTAACTGTCCTATTTCTAAGTTACTAAACACTAAAATTAGTGTGTCCTATACACTGAATCAATAGATAGAAAATTATATAATAAAAGCCACTTCTATAGTGGCTTTTATATTTTTTGAATAATACTAATTATCTAAAAGGAATTTGTTTTACTTTGAACAGCCCTTTATTGTGCTCTCAATTCCGCTCCAAATTTGATTTTCTGAAACGATTCCAGGTTTTTTAGTAATTGTATAAGCAACACTATTATTTGCGGGATTAAAATTAAAACTTAATACCACATCACCAACAATTGATTTTGTAGTTGCTGTTCCTTGATTAGCACCTGGAGGTGCATAAACTGTTCCGTGTTCTTTAAGACTTGTTGCTTTAACACATTCCCAAATAGCGGGAGTAACATTCTCGAAAGTTTTTGATTTTGACATAATTATAGTTTTTAGTGATTAGTTAATTAAATAATTGTTCTGTTAGTTTACTTTGATAAATATTGTGCGAATCATATTTGGCTAAAACTGAAGTTTCCCAAGCCCAATTATCATCGCTAGCTCTGGAAATAGTAAATTCTGACTTAACCTTATTCATAAAGTCAGTATTAGTCCATGCTCCTGAATTGGTATAGGCCCATCCTTTAGACCATTCAGGAACAACTTTTGCATTAGGTCTTTTAAAATGATCTAGAAACCATT
>CBFHBH010000462.1:0-2043 GCA_965653735.1 uncultured Flavobacterium sp.
TGTGTTATTATGTTAAAACAATGTAAAATTGATAAAAAAAGAACGAGATTTAACGCTACTTTTTTTAGATATGGCACTGGCCTATTTAAGTCGGTTTGATGTTAGGCGGTTCCAGTAAAGTGGAAGTTGCAGCTTTAAAAGTTCAGACTAAATGTCTATCACAGTTCAAATATTCATTTGCATTATGTTCCTTATACTAACTCCAGCTATTAAGCGAGTCAGTTTGGTCTTTGCCATATTGTTTGTTTCTGATATGCATTATTCGCTTATATTACCATCAAATAATGCTAGCCTGGATGCAGAACAGCCGTTCCTCCCGATCTACGAAAGTAAGCAAAACTAAGTTAATTGGACTCATTTTAGGTCCAGTTTTGTTCTTCATCCTTCTTGTTAGTCCTGCCCCAGAAGGTTTACCAGATCAAGGTAAACTAGTGGCTGGTATAACACTTTGGCTTGTCGTGTGGTGGGTCACTGAAGCTGTTAGTATTTATGCAACTGCTCTATTACCTCTGGCTCTGTTTCCTATAACAGGAGTCTTATCACTACGAACGGTGGGAGCAGAATACATGAGCCCAATAATTATTCTTCTATTGGGGATGTTTCTGGTCGTTCTTGCAGTTGAAAAATCCGGTTTACAACGAAAAATTGCGTTTGGGATCATTAGCATTTTCGGATATTCACCCAAGAGAATAATACTTGGTTTTATGATCTGTACGGCTTTAATTTCCACGGTTATTATGAGCACTACGGTAGCTATTTTGATTATTCCAATGGTTTTCGCCATTTTATCCTTGCTATCTGATAACGGTATTAAATTTAGTACAAAGTTTAAAGTCATGCTTTTACTAGGGGTTGCATTCTCCTCTTCAATTGGGAGTATTACAACCCTCATTGCATCCCCTCCTAATCTAATGTATGGAGAAATAGTAAACGAGCTGTTCGGCAAAACTATTACATTCGGTACCTGGTCTTCAGTAGCTGCTCCACTGACAATTACAATGTTGATGATATCTATAATATATTTCACAGGTAAAGTAAGAAAGGAGCAAATGGATGAAACGCTCATCAGGAAGATAATTGTCACTGAAAAAGAAAAGTTAGGAAAAATGACAACGGAGCAGAAGGCTTCATTAATCATTTTGCTATTAGTTTTAATCTTAATGTTCGCAGCTCCAGATTGGGCTGGTGATGATTCATATCTTGAAACTGCAGTTATTGCAATTTTTGGTGGTGTATCATTATTTGTGATACCAAAAAATAGAACTGAAAAATTTCTGAACTGGTCAGATGTGCAAAAAGTCCCGCTTGGTGTTTTATTTATCCTAGGTGCGGGACTTTCCCTGTCATTGGCGTTTACAACATCGGGCCTTGCTGACTATCTGGGGACCAAATTATCAGCATTAAGTATTCTGCCCTTCCCAGTAATAGTAATTCTTATTGTTTCTATTACAATGATTATAGGTAATACTATGTCAAATACAGCAACGGCAGCTATATTCATACCCGTTATTGCAAGCATGGCTGCATTGAATCATTGGCCTCCATTACCGTTTCTTGCTGGGATTACATTATCTAGTTCCCTCGCGTTCCTCCTACCAATGGGGACTCCTCCTAATGCACTAGTTTATGAACAAGGCAAAATACAGATCAAAGAGATGATCAAGAATGGAATTGTACTCACCATTATTGCAATTATTATGATTTCGGTATTTACAATTTTCCTATACCCTTTGCTTTTGCCAGAGATATCTTAATGAAATTAACTTTCTAATTGGCAATGATGAAGTGATGAAGGTGTTGAAAAATCGTTATGGAAGTCTCGTAAACCACAATCGAGAACTTCAAGAACTCGCATGGTCCAACTAAAAATGGACCTGAAAATAGCGACGATCATCCAGACGATTAGAATCTAGTTTGCTCTTGTGCTTACTTATCTTGCATTACTGAGCTCATTTTTAGCATTTCCCACACTCAATTTTTAGGCCTATTCCAAAAATTGTCATGGCTTATAGTCTCTGTCTGTTCACTTTGTCTTTTTGTCCT